>NZ_JBFULJ010000387.1:0-3513 GCF_056400385.1 Priestia sp. P5_B4 | reverse complement strand
GTAAAAATATAGTGTTAGTAAAAGAACGCCGTTTTTAGAAATAAATGAAAGCGTTTTAAATTTGTGTGATAGGAAGCAAAACTAAGACAATACAAAGGGGATCTATAATCATGAGTAAAGTATCAAGTAAGTTTATCTTCTTCTTCGGCTCATTTGCCGGTATTTTATTCGGTTATGATATTGGGATTATTGCTGGTGCAGAAGGTCATATCCGTGAAGCGTTTCATTTGAGTCCGCTCTGGCTGGGAATTGTGGTTTCGTCGCTAATGGGTGGAGCAATTATCGGTTCCATTTTAAGCGGATTATTAGGCGATAAGTTTGGACGAAGAAAGTTAATTTTAATTTCGTCGATCATCTTTCTTTTAGGCTCCATCGGTTCAGCGATTGCACCAGAGGAAATTACGTTAACGATTGCGCGCGTCTTTTTAGGTACAGCAGTAGGAACGGCTTCTTCTTTAGTTCCTGCCTATATGTCAGAAATCGCACCTGCTCATATTCGCGGGAAGCTTTCAGGTTTAAATCAGCTAATGATTGTAATTGGATTATTATTAAGCTATATCGTAGCCTTTATTTTTGAGCCGGTTCCAAACAGCTGGCGATTAATGCTCGGCAGCGCCGGTATTTTTGCGATTGTATTATGCATCGGTATGATCAAGCTTCCAGAGTCGCCGCGCTACTTAATTAAAAATGGAATGCCAGATAAAGCGCGTGAAGTGCTGCGCACGCTTCGCCGCTCAACAGCTGAAGTAGAAGCTGAAGTGTCTGAAATTGAAAGCGTAGCTGTGCATGAACAATCAGGCATTAAGCAGCTGTTTCAGAAAAAGTTTCGTTTAGCATTAATTATCGGCGTCGGAATGGCAACTTTTCAGCAGATTCAAGGCTCAAATTCAATTGTTTATTATGCAACAAGCATTGCTCGTCAAGTTGGTTTAGCCCCGCAGGTAGCTGCTGGTTTTACGGTCATCGTTGGGGTAATCTTCGTCGTGACAACACTTATTTTTCTGCAGTTTGTCGATAGATTCAACCGCCGTACCATTCTTACGATTGGCGGCGCGGGTATGGCTCTTTCATTTTTTACACCGGCTATTCTAGGAGCGTTAGGCGTTAATGAAGTCGTTGTTAACTGGGTTACGTTAATTGCTCTTTGCTGCTTTATCCTTTGCTATGCGTTTTCTTGGGCACCGCTTACGTGGATCATTGTAGGAGAAATTTTCCCGCTTTCTGTACGCGGAATCGGTGCTGGGATTTCATCTGCTTTTAACTGGACGGGATCGCTGGCAGTAGGGCTTGTGTTCCCAATTTTAGCTGATCAGTTTAGTTTGGGCGTTATCTTTTCAACGTTCGGGATCATTTGTATTCTCGGTTTATTCTTCATACGTTTTGTAGTTGTTGAAACAAAAGGACGTAGCCTAGAGCAAATTGAAACGGACATGGCAGCTCGTTCTGGAAGAAATTCTGTACCTCCAGTTGAGCGTAATAAATATGTTTAATTGTAGTAAATGTTTTAAATGTAAGATGCTGAGATAAAAGTATTTTAGCTGAAGTGAAAAACGAACCACTAATCAAACACTTTGATTAGTGGTTCGTTTTTTATGGTGAACGCAGGTTTCAGCTGTTTCGTTTCCTCTAGCAGTTGATTGGAGAGCAAGGCGAAGACTCCTGCGGGACAACAAGCGGTTCAGCTCATGTCGGCCTTTGTTCGTCCTCAGCCTCTTTCTTATTAGTAGATACAGAGAGTTCATCTTTTACCCTGTCCTATTAGTGCCTAATAAAATGGAAAGATAGGTTAGCTTATCATAGCGTGGACTTTAATAGATATTCATAACTAGCAATTTCTAAAACGAAAGCTAAATGTGCGTTCTGCTTACAAGAAGGTAGTGACCTTCATCAACAATTTCTCATATAAATAAGTAAGCTTGTTTACTTTTAACTAAATTTATTTATTAATAGGGGGATTAACTAGTTGATGAATTTGACGCTTCATGAACGTTCTGAAAAGTTATTAAAGCAAAGAATTAAACAATTAAATCCGAGAGATCCATTTAACTTTGTTTTTATGGGAGACAGCAGAGGTGACGGACCAAACGATAATTGTTACACAATGAGCGGTGAATTTGAGCTTGTGTTAAAAAAGGCGGTGGAATTGAACCCGCTGTTTATTATTCATGGAGGAGACACCGTCTATACAGGGAAAAAAGAGTATTTGGAGCACTTTGTTAAGGTTGTTGAAAAAATCGCCCCAAACATTCCTATGTTTGTATGCGTAGGGAATCATGATGAACTGTACCTTGATGAAAGCAATCTCGAAAACTTCAGAGCCACTATCGGAAAAGTACACTGGGTCATTGATATTCCTGTCTTCAACTTCCGGTGCATCGCATTAAATAATGTCATCAGTCCCAAGAATAAAATATATGGATTTACAGATAGAGAGCTGAATTATTTAGAGCAGCAGCTGGAGGATGCTCCTCGTAACACCGTTGTAGCGATGCATGCGCAGCCAAATATTGGCCGGTGGTCAAATCTTGAAGGGTTTCCTGTAACGACTCCTCAAAGTCAAGAATTTTTTGATTTAATTCAAGAACACCGCGTGAAAAAAGTGTTAGTCAGCCACGTGCATGCGTATGACGAGCAGTTTATTAGAAAAAACAGAAACGGGTCGTTTACGCTTGGAAGAGGCACTGATTTTGTATTGTCAGGAGGCGCCGGTGCTCCCCTTGATTTTGAGCCGCCTTTAATTTTAAATAATTATAATTTTACGCAGTTTTTTGTAAGCAAGTACGACATTTTAGGACCTCTTCTTTGGAAGGATTTTGGACGACCTCGAAGAAATTGTTTGTAAAAACAAGAAAATAGAAAGCTAGGTTCAAAAAAAGAGGCTGGGACAAAAGGATTTTAGACGAAGTGAAACGAATCATCGATCAAGATGTTTGATTAGTGGTTTGTTTTTTTTGTTAAGGTAAGCGTAGGTTTCATGTGTATAGGTCTTTCTAGCAGGTGATTGGAGGACAAGACGAAGACTCCTGCGGGAAAAGCGGAACAGGTGAGACCTCGCAGGAGCGTATGCGACGAGGAGGCTCAGCGCCCGCCCGCGGAAAGCGAAGTCTTGTACGGAAATCAACTGCGGTGTCACAAGCGATTCAGCTCATGTATCCCATTTGCCTTTAGATTGAATTCATTTTGTTATGTCTCAACCTCTTTTGGAAAAATGTGCATAACTCTTAACGAAACCTTGTAGCAGAAGGCTCAGTCAAACGTTATAATAGATAATGAATAATGATATATTCTCTATATTTGTCATATATTTGTATTACATATGTAATTAAAGAAAAACATTCACTTGATATACTGTTTAATGACTTAACTTTATCTTAAAATTTACAGTGAAATGCCTGCTTATAGAGGCTTAGAACATACACAGCAAATGGAGGAGCAATCATGGCAAACGAAAAGATGCAAGAAGGACTTGATCGTTTTATCAAGGAAGATTTAAATGACCTTTTAGGTAGACTG
>NZ_JBFULJ010000386.1:0-3513 GCF_056400385.1 Priestia sp. P5_B4 | reverse complement strand
TTCTATAACACTACTTATCATATAAAGAAATGAAATTTTTGTCAAAATAAAGTGAATATTTTACCATTCGTTTTTTCTTTCTTTCATTCCTTATGACCTAATAATTGTTTTTCTTACTTCTTCCGCTAACGGTTGAAGAGGCGTAATAATACGGTCGCTTACCTCCTCCGCCGCTTCTACCATCGAGAGCTGCGCCACTGAAACAACAGTGTTATGCTCTTTTATTAGCTCATGTAAGACATGTTTTACCTTCTGTTTATACTTCTCTAGGTTTCCAGTCATTACTAGTCCAAAAGCACCTTCTATCACAACAGGGCGAACCTTTATCTTTACATTTTGATAAAATGCAAATTCGTCTAGACGCTTCATTGTTCCTTCTACGGTTTCCGGATTTGTAAACACGATAAGCTGCGGTTCTTCTATTTCACATATTCGGCGAAAATAAGGCTCATCGATTTTAATAATTGGAATATCGCTTGTAAATGCTTCTGGTAAAAGAGCAATGTAGTTCGTGCACGTAAGTAAAATGGCATCCGCTGAACATTCTTTCATCCACTTTAACTGCTTTTCTACTTCTGCAGCTGCTGCCTCCGCTGCAAACTTAGGGTCGGTTGTTACCCGATGTACAAGTCCAGGGTCTACGAAATGCATACAGTTCGCAAACGGCAGCGCTTTTTCTATATAATAGATGTTCGAATGATGAGCGTGCAGGCAAGCAATTTTCTTCATCGTTTTCCTCCTGTATGATGGTCTTTGAAATACTGAATTAAAAATTCCTGGAACYTTTTCGCAACAGGAGTTAAATATTTATCCTTGTTCCACGCAATCCCAATTACCCTTGAAGCTGTGTCTTCTTTGAGCTTTATTTTTTTAATGCCTCGCAAGTCCACTCCCTTTATTTCAGGAAGCAAGGCAACCCCTAAATGAGCCGCTACAAAACCAATCACCGTCAAAAATTCTTCTCCTTCAAACGTAATATTTGGGACAATCTCCGCTTCTTCAAACAGCTGATCAAAAATTGTTCGGCTTCCGTATCCTTTTTTTAATGCGATAAACGATTCATGAGCCAACTCTGAAATCGAAAGCACTTGTTTTGAGGCAAAAGAATGCGTATCAGGGACATACGCGTACAGCTCGTCTTTCCATAAATATTCCCACTGAATTCCTGCCCTGGATTCCGTTACGGAAGACATACAAAAATCAATTTCCCCTGTTTGAAGCTGATCGAGCATGATGTTCGTGGCGTTCTCAAAAATTTGAAATTGAACGTTCGGATACTCTTGTAAAAAAGCATGAACTAGTTTTGGGACGGATGAAGCGCCTAATGATTTTAAAAAAGCAAACGAAATACTGCCGCGGTGAGGATGAATCAAATCTGAAAGCTCACGTTTAGCTTCTTCCATTTCGTTTAATACTTTAGCTGTTCGTTCATAAAAAAGCCGTCCGTATCGATTTAAAATAACTTGCCTTCCTTTTCGTTCAAATAGCGGCACGCCAAGCTCTGATTCTAATTTAGAAATTGAGCGGCTGAGCGTAGGCTGCGCGATTGATAATTTTTCTGCGGCCTTTGTGAAATGTTCCGTTTGAGCTACAACATTAAAATATTCGAGCTGCTGCCATTCCATTTTTTCACATCCTTTACTTATTACATAATACTATCAATTTCATATAAATTATACATTGGACGTCATAAAAAATTCATGTTTAAATGAAGAACGTAGCACTTGCTAAGAATGTTATGTGTCTGCATAGAATAAGTGTTGAAAGAAGGAATTAGTTTATGGATGTTTCAATTGTTTTAACAATGTTAGCCGTCGGACTGATCTTAGGATTTGTCGGAGCAGGCGGATCAGGTTTTATTATTTCAATTTTAACGCTACTGTACGGCGTATCTGTACACGTTGCACTCGCAACGGCTCTTACCGCAATGATTTTCTCTTCTTTATCTGGCGCAGTCAGTCATTACCGCGAAGGTAACGTATCTTTAAAATCCGGTATCTCTGTTGGTATCCTCGGTGCATTAGGCGCTTGGATTGGGTCTAACCTTTCATCCTTTATCCCAGAAGGCGAGCTAAAATGGCTAACAGCCGGCATGCTTTTATTATCTGGCGTTTTACTTTGGCTGCGTATGTTTTTATTTTCCCGTCAGCAAAAAGAACGTACTGTGCCAACAGGAACTAAATTTATCGTCTATTCTTTACTAATTGGCTTAATCACAGGCGCTCTGTCAGGAATGTTTGGAATTGGATCAACTCCATTTATCCAGCTTGGCCTTATGATGGTATTAGGCTTGTCTATTCGTCAGTCGGCCGGAACGACAATGCTCGTTATTATTCCGATTGCCATCGGCGGAGGAATGGGCTATTATCAGCAGGGTTTTTTAGATATTCCTCTGTTGATCCAAGTAGTAGTCGGCACAATGGTCGGTTCATATATTGGAGCAAAGTTTACAAATCGTGTACCTGCTCCCGTATTAAAAACGTCCCTTGTAGCGCTGCCTATTTTCTCTAGCTTCCTACTTGTTATATAAGAAAAAAGCTTGAACTCTTGTTCAAGCTTTTTTTATGTCCATCTCATAAACAAACTGCTTTCCTTGGCTTCCAAAAATATGCCGGCCTGTGTCGATAAAGCCGCTTCTTTTGTAGAGCTGCTGCGCGGCCGTGTTTTTATAGTTCACGCCTAGCACCACTTCATTTTTAGTCGGAAAGTGATGGTTGATAAAAGAAGGAAGAAGTTTCAATGACTTTTTGCCAACTCCCTTTCCTTGATAATCAGGATGAATGGAATACGACCGTATTAAAAGCGCGCCGGAGCTCTCGGTATATTCTTTAACAGCTTTCCCTGCGTCAAGCACGAAAAAGCCGGCTACTTTGTTTTCTGTCAAAATCAAAACGGGCGTTCTGTCTCTTTTCCCCTTACACGTAGCTAAGGCTTCAGCGGGAAGTGCCGTATAAATGAGCTGCTCTTTAGGCAGCGTATAGCTATGTATAGATGACTCGTAGGCTTCACTATAAAACGCTAGTGCTACATTTACTGTATTATCCATTCTATACCTTACCCCTTTTTCCATAGTATAACATGCACAAAAAAAGCCGCATAAAGCGGCTTTTCCTTTATCTAGCGTCGGATACAACGGTAAAGCGTTCGTTTATATGCTCTCCTCGCTCAATTTCATCAATGACTGCAATGGCGTAATCAGCATAGCTGACATGGCTGTTTCCTTCTGAGTTTAAAATAACATGATCTTTCCCTGTTTTATAAGCATCCGTTCGTTTTCCTGAAGGATTAAAAAATGCTGCTGGGCTAATAAACGTCCAATTAATATCGCTTGTACTTTCTAAGTCTTTTAAATTTTGAGCTTGGTTGTCAGCTGTCGCTTTATACTCTTTTGGAAAATCAGGCGTATCTGCTAGACGCGTCGTTTTCTCTTCATCGACAAACAAACTGCCTGCTCCTCCTACAACAAGAAGACGAACGTCCGGAGCTTGTTTAAATACATGGATTAACGATTGC
>NZ_JBFULJ010000385.1:0-3536 GCF_056400385.1 Priestia sp. P5_B4 | reverse complement strand
TTCCATGAACTGCAGGTTTGGGAAGTACCTAAATATATGCTGTTTGAAACGGCGGATACGTACMTTGAATTAGTTGAAAAAATTACAGGTTTATTCGGAAGACAGCCCGAGCTACCAGACTGGGTATATAACGGCGTGGTTTTAGGTATTCAAGGTGGTACAGATGTTGTTGAGCAAAAATTAGAAAAAGTTTTAGCAAAAGGTATGAAAGTATCTGGAGTATGGTGCCAAGATTGGCAGGGCAAACGTATTACTTCTTTTGGCAAACGTTTAATGTGGAATTGGAAATGGAACGAGAGTGAATACCCAGATTTAGATAAAAAAATTGCAGAGTGGAAAGAAAATGACATTCGTTTTCTAGGTTACATTAATCCCTATGTAGCCATTGAAGGTGATTTATATAAGGAAGCTGAAGATAAAGGTTACTTGGCATTAAATACGGAAGGAAATACGTATTTAGTGGATTTCGGTGAATTTTATTGTGGAGTTGTTGATTTTACCAACGAAGAGGCTACTGAATGGTATAAACAAGTTATTAAAGAGAATATGATTGATTTTGGATTAGACGGATGGATGGCCGACTTTGGCGAATATTTGCCAACGGATGTTGTGCTCAAAAACGGAATCGACGCTAAAATGATGCACAATGCTTGGCCAACGATGTGKGCAAAAGCAAACTATGAAGCGGTATCAGAAGCAGGCAAACTTGGTGAGATTGTATACTTTATGCGTGCCGGATATACGGGCATACAAAAATACTGTACGCTTCTTTGGGGCGGAGATCAAAGCGTAGATTGGTCGCTAGATGATGGTTTGGCTTCCGTTATTCCTGCAGCTTTATCATCAGGAATGATTGGTTGCGGCTTACACCATAGCGATATTGGAGGCTATACAAGTTTACATGGCAATAAACGTTCGAAAGAGCTGCTGATGAGGTGGGCAGAAATGGGAGCCTTCACGCCTATGATGAGAACACATGAAGGAAATCGTCCGGATGATTGTTTCCAGTTTGACGGTGATGAAGAAGCACTAGAACATTTAGCAAGAATGTCTAATGTTTATGTAACGATGGCACCTTATATTAAATMGCTTGTAGAAGAAAATGCCCGACGAGGAATTCCTGTTCAGCGACCTTTGTTTATGCACTATGAAGAAGATGAAAAAACATATGATATTCAATACCAATATTTATTTGGTGAAGATGTACTTGTTGCTCCCGTTCACCAAGAAAACCAAACAGAGTGGGAAGTATATTTACCAGAAGATCAGTGGGTCCATGTATGGAGTGGTGAAGAGTATACAGGAGGATCTATTACTGTTCAGGCGCCATTAGGTTATCCACCTGTATTTTACCGCAAAAAATCGATTTGGAGTGAGTTGTTTTCTAAACTAATTCACATCTAATTTAAAAGCTATTTATATAAGAAATGTAGTCAAACGGAAAATTAGTGTTGATAAAGGTAATGATGTATTTTAAAATGGTTATAACAAATAGTTTTACGACAAGGGGAACTCTATATGCAAAACACGACAGTTTTATATGTGCCTATAGGTAGAAAAACATTTGATATTGAAGCAGCTGAAATTTATCGTCAAAAAAGTATGGAGTGGCTGAAAGGTAACTGCAGTACTGTGATTGCGCCGGAGCAAATTGTAACTTCAGTTGAAGAACTACAGGGATTTCTTGATTCAATTAAAGAGAATAAGATTGATACCGTTTTATATCAAAGCGTTACGTTTGCTGACGGTGAATTTATGGTTAAGATATTGGAGTATTTTAAACAGCCTGTAATTGTTTGGTCAGTACGTGAACCAAGTGTAGGTGGACGTTTACGTTTAAACTCGCTAACAGGTGGAAATAGCACCAGTAATGTGCTGCGCAACCATCAGCATCCGTTTGCATTTGTATTTGGAAATCCAGATGAGAAAGCTTTACAGGAGCGTCTATTAAGACAAATTAATGTTATGCGCGTGTTAAAAGCATTGAACGAATTAAAAATTGGGGTAGTGGGAGATTATCCACCAGGATTCTTTTTTTCAGCAGCTAACGAAGAAGAATTAAAAAGCGCACTTGGAGTAACTCTTCATAAGCTGGATTTACAAGAAGCGTTTAAAGAGTGTGTAAAGCTTCCAGAACAAGAATGGATAGGTGAAGTTGAGCGGGCAGAAAAGCAGGTGATTGGTCTAAATCGAAATGATGAAACCGTTACTAAATTTGCTCAATTTTCCACATATATTAAAAAGCACATTCAAAGTGAAGAGTTAGATGCACTAGCTATGCGATGCTGGCCCGATTTCTTTAATGATTTAGGAGCTGCTCCGTGCTCAACGCTGTCTCAGTTTACGGAAGACGGAATGGTGACATCTTGTGAGTCTGATATTCACGGATCAATCTCCATGTTTATCCTGCGTGAGTTAGCAGGCGGAAATGCACCTTACCTTGGAGATTTGGTTCACATAGACGAAGAAAAAAACTCGGTTGTTTTTTGGCACTGCGGTGCAGGAGCATATTCACTTGCCAATCCTTCTACCGGAGCAACAGCAGGGGTACATCCTAACAGAAAAATTGGTTTTGCGATGGATTTTGGATTAAAAGCAGGAGAAGTAACGATCTTCAGGGTAAGTCATACGCCTGATGGGTATCGCCTTCTAGTGATGAAAGGAAATGCATTAGATGTAGAGCAGCCTTTTACAGGTACATCTGTAGAAGTGGAACTGGCGACAAATGCATCAGACACACTTTATGAACTTATGCACGCGGGGTATGAGCCTCACTTTGCACTAGTGTATGGTGATGTGACAGAACATCTAATTGAACTAGGGCGTATGCTTAATTTAGAAACAAAGGTGTATGTATAAGAAGATTATACTTCTCTGCTACAGTAAAAGTTAGCCAATACTATATAATAATACCAAACGCTAACTTAAAAGGAGTTTGAGAAAATGAAAGATACAATAGGTTCTAATAAAAATATCGCGCTTTATCTTCAAGTAAAAGATGTCTTAATTAAACGTATACAAGAAAAAGTTTGGAAGCCCAATACGTTAATTCCAACAGAACAAGAATTAATGCAAGAATTTGATGTAAGCCGTACTACCTTAAGACAAGCTATTTCTATGTTAGTACAGGACGGGCTGCTGGAAAAAAAACAAGGCAGGGGAACAATTGTAAAGCCTCAGCCACTTATCGGCGGCAGCTTAGGCAAGCTTAAAGGGCTAGCAGAAGAAGTAGCGGAAAAAGGATTAACACCGAATTCAAAGCTCATTCGTACTGACTTTAAAAAAGATTTGTATTATGAAACTTCCATGCTGGAATTGGACGCTGGAGAAGAGGTTTTAGTTATTGAACGAATTCGTTTTGCTGATGAAGTGCCTATTGCGATTGAACGTTCTTGCTGGCCTCTGCATATTGGGAAAATACTAGTTGAACAAGATTTAAATAGTGCAAAATTTTATGAAGTACTAGAAGAGAATGAAATCTTCTTAAAACGAGCTAAAGAGAAGGTATCTGCTATTAATGCAACGATTTATGAAGC
>NZ_JBFULJ010000384.1:0-3554 GCF_056400385.1 Priestia sp. P5_B4 | reverse complement strand
GATTCAAGTCGGCGCGATCTTCGAGAAATACTTTGAGATTCWAAGTGAAGAAGAAGCAGAAAAGATTGCGAAGGCATTGCAATCTTATGTAGGAAAAAACAAAGATAAGATTTTGCATCATGATTTGGTTGTAAAAGAAAAAAAGAAAGCAGCAACTGAAGTAGCTACTGCCAAAGAGTAATTTACAATGTAAGTTTATAGAGTTTCAAATTGGCTATTTTAGCTTGAATAAACTACTCAAACTAAAATAGCCAATTTGAAACCTTGTAGTTCTTATACTATTCAATATCAATTTCTCGTTCTTTATTTGGAAATTCAACTAGATTGTCTGTCGTTTTTTTCTTTTTTGGCTTTTGAGTTTTCGGTTTTTTGACTACAACTCCCTCAATCTCATCCCCATTACTATCGACTAACGTCACTAACTCTCCGTCAGCATTACGGAAATTGATATATAAATTTGCTTTTGAAAGACTTACCTCATACTCTTCCATCAAACCTTGTAATGTACTGGCAATAAGTTCAGGTGTAACTGGCTCTTCAAATTTAATTCTCATTTCCCATCACCCCATTTTTTGTTGTAGCTGACATTTATATAAATTAGTCTTGTATGTTATCTCCAAAACTCCCACCATTTCTTTTTGCTTTCGTCCTGGGAAGCAGCCAACATTTTTTTTGTTTCCCTGATGTCCCGCATAACTTGAATAAGGATTTCGTCTCTTTTTTCAGTTCCTGCATCGTCATCCATTCTTTCAAGCAATGTTTTTTTTAACTCATAAACTTCTTGAGTTTGATTATCTTTAATAGTCTGTATCTCATTTTTAAATGTTTGTTCTTGCTCCTGAAGAAGTCTTACAAAACGCTGCTCTTGCTCTTTTAAAAGTGCATTCATTAGCGTCATAGCGTCATGACTACTAGAATCCCTTTCAGGTATGATGTCATGACCGTCAATGCCGTTTTCAGGCATGATATCATGACCCATTGGCTCTAGTCGCTTCTTGTTGGCCATGCCTATCTTCCTTGCTACAGACTCAATAGTCATACCGTCATAACTGATTAGCTCTAAAAACATCTCCAAAGCTTTTATGTCATCCTCTGTAAAAAGGCGATGACCTAAATTGTTTCTTTGAAAAGAATACCCTTCTTTTTCAAGACTAAAAATGTACTTTTTGAAGACAGAATCCTTGAGATCTAACCTCTTTAAAACTTCACCAGTTTTATAAACAAAGTTATTCGTTTCAGACATAACGTCATGCCCCCTCTCTAATTCATTCGTCATGACATTATATTAGCCCTTCAATTAAAGAGCTTGCAAACGAATATATTTAAAACTTGCTGTGATAAACGACGGCCATCTCACTTTGAGATTATATCAATTTTCAAGAAGTCTAGTCTTAGATTACTGTTATAAAGGGACTCTTTGTTTAAGAGGCCATACCTTATACCCTCGAATGTAGATGTTGGTTTTTAAGGTGTTTAGTTCGTTCAATAAAACTATCTACAAAGCTGGCCATTGCTTTTGTGTCGTCACGTTCTGAAAGTTGGTTATAAGCAATAGTGTAGGCTAATTTGTGCAATTCTTCAGTAGAAAGGTTACGTCCCTGTTTTATGTAATCTACAAGTTTATCAAAAGCAATATGAGCGATTTCTTGCATAATAGATTTATCAACTGATACACCAAAGTTCTTCATTGCAAGCCAAATACGTCCGTATAGAGACTTGGTTTGATTACCAAAGAAAGCTTGATATTGTTGAAGTCTTTTAGGAACCATTTTTATATAAGCTTTACGTTTAGATGTTTCTTTTCTCATATTTAGATGTTTAATATTATGTATTTGTTTTAAAAAGATTTTGTTTTCTTGGTGTTGCATTTTGAAGTTTTCTTGTGTTGCACTTTCTTCAATTTGATTAGTTTCTTTTACAGATTCTTCTGTTTGGATTGGTTGAATAATAACGGCATTACTTGTTTGTTTCATGTCACTACTGCGTTTCATTTCTAATTGTTTAATAATACCTAGATTCTCTAAGTGGTTACACACCCGTATAATAGTAGCACGACTTTTACCGACCAATTTACCAATATTTCTTTTCGTTAAGAAAGAAACTCCTAGGTGCTTTGCTGAATAGCCATGTAAGACTTTTAATACAGCAATATGGGTTTTATTCAATTGATCCTTAAAACGTTCTATATAGGACCGTACAGTTTCATTTAGGGTATCAATAGATTCGAAGCTTGATAAATTTTTATATGTTTCTACACTTGCAATAATCTCAATTTTTTCTTTTGCCATGTTCATTCGCTCTCCTTTTATGGAAAACGAAAAAAGACGTGATACCGTTTTACAGGTAAACACGTCTTTTAAAATGATAAAAGAGTATAGAACTTCCCCTTGTTTTTCATGTAATTCTATCGTAAAATGAACATAGAATTACACTAAAGAAAAGGTGAAGCAGGTGTTTACCGTAGGGTGTTTACGGTGGACGGTTGAAGAAGGATCCGACCCCTTCGACAACACGCTTTGCCTTTTTCGATTTTCCGATCATGTAATTGATTTAATCATAGCAAACTCTACCAAGTTTAACAATGAAATTTTTAGATAATTTAAGTATATAGAAATTTTTTTTAAAAAAGCTGTATCTTGTGATACAGCTTTTTAAATTTTCTTGTTAACAAAATAAAAAGCAACCTCGGCAGTGGACGCGAGGTTGCTCAAAAATAGGGTTACGTTGAAATTTGTAAAAAATAGTCTGACTTTTAATATATCATATTTGTATACAAAATCAACTATTTGAACGGTTTCGCAGATGTATAAAAGGTGCGCTTTTTATGCATCATCTCTTTAACTACCTGTAAGGAGAACTCCGTCATATCAAGGATGTATAAAAAGCTGCATAAAGCAGAAATCGTAACCTCATCGGAATCCTTGCCTACCAAGGGTTCTTTTTTGTGGTGTGTTCCGGAAAGAGACATTATGTTAACTAAAGATGTATACCATATACAGCTTAAAAAACAGAAAAAACTACCTTATGGGGAGGGATAGTTTTTTCTGTTTCGAGATGTACGCTCTCATTTTAAGGATAGATGCCTCACGGCGTCTTGGGTAGTTTGCTCAAAAGGTAAAACTTTATTCTCAATAAGCAAGTTATCTAAAGAGCCATTAAATCATATAGTGTAGTTAAACTAATTTTGGTCCCACACTTAAGATCTTTTTGCCCTTCTTTTTTCACCTTCCTAATTTGTAAAGTTAAAGAGTATTGTGGTAACAGAGAAAAACTACCTTGAAGTCGGGAAGGTAGTTTTTTTGTTATGTACTAAACCTGTTATTTTGGCGGTGGTAATAACAGGTTCAGGAGGTTAGGCGTCTCTTCCTTGTACAAGGATACTTCATTCTATGTAAAATTTTTTAAAAGGCTTGTACGATTGTCTATATATTAATGATTAATTTGAGCTTGTATATTTTAGGCGAGCATTTTTATTACTTGTACATATTATAAAAATATAACGTGCAGGGTGGTGAAGATATGGGCTTTTTCGGTGGTTACGGAGGTGGCTGCGG
>NZ_JBFULJ010000383.1:0-3554 GCF_056400385.1 Priestia sp. P5_B4 | reverse complement strand
GATTGACGTATCTTTTTTAACTGGCTTCAGTGATCAAAGTCATTTGACTAAATTTTTTAAAAGTCAGGTTGGGCTAACGCCAAAACAATACATGAAAATATTTGAAAGTGAAAAGAAAACAGGATGCTAGTAATAGCTTAGAAGGGAGAGAAGAGCTGTGGATCATTTAGCTGCTTACATGCTGATGGCGCTGGTTATGTCGATGATACCTGGTGCTGATACAATTCTTATCATGAAAAATACGCTTCATCACGGAGCAAAAGCAGGACGTTTTACTATACTCGGCATGGCTACAGGCCTCGCGTTTTGGACGTTAATTGCTGTGCTTGGCTTGTCTGTTGCTATTGCGCAGTCGGTGTATCTGTTTAACACGATTAAATACATAGGGGCAGCGTACTTATTTTACTTAGGCATCAGAATATTTCTGACCAAAAATAYGCTCTCATTAGATGCCATTTCAGAAGAAACAAAAACTGTAAAGTCTTCATCTAGTCGCTGCTATAGAGAATCATATATGCAAGGGGCTCTTAGTAATTTTCTTAATCCTAAAACGGTATTAGTTTATATTACGTTTATGCCACAGTTTATTAACTTGGATGCACACACAAATCAACAGCTGCTGATACTCGGTTTTATTCTGACGCTTATAGCGGTAGGGTGGTTTTTAATTTTGGTGTATGTAATAGATTACGTGAAAAAATGGTTTAAAAAACCGGTGTTTCAAAAAGCCTTTCAACGATGCAGTGGCGTGCTGCTGATTGGTTTTGGAATAAGAACAATAGTGTAATCGTAGTTAGTAAGCAAAAAAGCCTTATTGAAAAATAAGGCTTTTTTTACGTTTAAAAACACGTAAACGAAACAATTTGTCGTGTATCCACACCGAAAATGGTCCAAAAACGTCCGTTCCATCTAAATCCTGCAACCGATCGCGGGCCTACAAAAATAGGAAAATACCAGAAGCTAGAGCCGTTTCTAAGCCATATGAACGTGTTGCGGAATAGACATAGAGAAATGGCTCCTGGGTCAACGGCAAATGGAGTTGCCGTTTGTTGAGCCGGAATAAATGCCGGCGGAGGGGAAGTTGGGGCTTGCTCCGGGCTAGGTGTAGGTAAATCGCCTGGTGGTCTAGGTGGACCGGGTGGGAGTTGAGGTCCAGGAAATCTTGTCGGGTACAAATAAAAATCCATGTAGTTAATGTCCATTTTTTAATCACCTCTATTTTTTATCACTATTTTATAAAGTATGAGAAAGCTGCCTAAAGGGATTGGGCAATTACAGCGTTTTTTACATAGGTCTTTTTTATGAAGAAAAGTTTGGTTCCTAAGTCGGAAATAAATTCCTTCATGAACTCGATAAAAGCTGAATAGGATAAAACAGAGTGTGTTTTTAGAGGAGGACTTTTCATGGATAACAATCCAAAAAAGATGTTTACACCGGTTAAGACCTATCAACCTTTCCACAGTATCTATGATCCTTGCCGGCCGATAGGAGTTAAATATTATTCTACGCCGCCTCAATTATACATGGGATTTCAGCCGCCGAATCTGCAGCAGTTTTCACCGAAAGAAGCGCTAAAAAAAGGAACGCTGTGGCCGGCTTTTTGGGACTACTATGAAAATCCATACAAAGATAAGAAGAGGGATGAAGAATGAAAAATCTACCTCCGGAGTACTATCAGGATTTAGAAGAAATACAGGCGATTGATTTTGCACTAGTAGAATTAACGCTGTATTTAGATACCCATCCAAATGACCAGCAGGCTATGCAGCAGTTTAACGAATACGCGCAGCAGGCTATGCAGTTAAAAAGAACCTTTGAAACAAAGTACGGGCCGCTTCAGCAATATGGAAACAGCTATACCGACGGAAAGTGGAGCTGGGGAACAAGCCCTTGGCCATGGCAAATATAAGCAGATAAAGGCGGGAGCTATATGTGGGTGTATGAAAAGAAATTGCAGTATCCAGTGAAAGTAAGCACGTGTAATCCAACGCTTGCCAAATATTTAATGGAACAATACGGGGGAGCGGACGGAGAGCTTGCAGCAGCACTTCGTTATTTGAATCAGCGCTATACAATTCCCGATAAAGTGGTTGGACTGCTAAACGATATTGGAACAGAAGAGTTTGCTCATCTTGAAATGATTGCTACGATGATTTATAAGCTAACAAAAGATGCAACGCCGGAGCAGCTGAAGGCAGCGGGATTAGCAGAACACTATGTGAACCATGATAGTGCACTTTATTACAATAATGCTGCTGGGGTTCCGTTTACAGCTACTTATATACAGGCAAAAGGAGATCCGATTGCAGATCTTTATGAAGACATAGCTGCAGAAGAAAAAGCAAGAGCTACATATCAATGGTTAATTGATATATCAGATGATCCTGATTTAAACGATAGCTTACGATTTTTACGAGAAAGAGAGATTGTTCACTCACAGCGGTTCCGCGAGGCCGTGGAGATTTTAAAAGATGACAGAGACAGAAAGAAAATCTTTTAACGAGCAAAAGGAACATCCCTCTTAGTACAGGAGGGATGTTTTTTATTATGGCAGCGTCGATTATACGCTAGAACTGCAGTGACAAGAAACAACCTTTAATTTCCCTTCAACATCTTTCCAAACTCGCGTATAGCTGTATTCGCCTCCGATCGATTCACCAGTTGCCAGTGCCCCATTCAACGCTATTTTTGTAATCGTAACGGCAAGTTCTTGAAACAGTTTAACTTCTTGTTCCAACACTTCCATGCCCGCTATATCAAGACTTTTTGAACGATGAACATTTATATCTTCTTCTTTTGACAACCATTGCCCAAGGTGATTCACAAAAATAAGCTCATCTGAAAGTAATTCTTCTAATAGCTCTATGTTATTAGAAAGCATGGCTGAGCGAAGCATTTCTTCGTATTCTATAACTCTTGCTTGATTCATTTTTAATCCTCCTTTACGCCTTGTGTAACTCTTTTCTATTTCCACGTTGCTTTTCCTTTAAACTTCTGTCCTTAATAAGTTTTACTAAATTATGTTAATAGAGGGGATAAGTGGACTAATTTTCTGTAAGCACTAAAGATTCTGAAAGACTCGGTTAATTACCTTTAAATGGTAGAAAGTTAGAGTGAAAGAACCTTTTCTTTCCACTTTTCTAGTTATCTTTTTACTATTAAGATGCAGTTTTTTATACTTGTAATTGTAGCGGAATGAACGTTCATTCCGCTTTTAGAAAGAGGTGATAAAGTGGAATCTACTCCAACAAAACAAAAAGCGATTTTTTCTGCTTCGCTTCTGCTGTTTGCAGAAAGAGGGTTTGATGCAACCACGATGCCAATGATTGCAGAAAATGCCAAAGTAGGAGCAGGAACAATTTATCGCTACTTTAAAAATAAAGAAAGCCTTGTAAATGAATTATTTCAACAGCACGTAAACGAGTTTTTACAGTGCATTGAAAGCGGTCTGGCAAACGAAAGAGATGGATACCGAGATGGGTTTCATCATATCTTTGAAGGTATGGTGACATTTACTAAAAATCATCCTCGTGCTCTTGGATTTATTAAAACTC
>NZ_JBFULJ010000382.1:0-3559 GCF_056400385.1 Priestia sp. P5_B4 | reverse complement strand
GTTCTATCAAATTCGCCATTATGGGAAAGAAGATGTTTCCGTGATGTCTGCTGTCATCAAGGCATTAACCGTAATCGCTGAAACAAATCACTCTGCCATCAAAAACGACGCGTGGGTTTTCTCTTCCTATATCGTAGAAGGGCTGCAAAAAGAAGAGTGGCTTAAAATGGACAAAGAGTTTCTTAATCAGCTGCTCAAAAACCTTGCAAAAGCTTGTGAAAAAAAAGGCGCTTCTATGTTGATAGAATAAAAGCCAAAAACGCCGCTCATCAACTGAGCGGCATTTTCTTACGATATAAAGTGCTCTATCTCTTCTCTCTTTTTCACTATTATAAGTTTATCGTTATATGACGTACGAAGGATATGCAAAATTTCAGGTTTACTGTGCTTTTCGAAATACGCATTCCACTGAAACATTTTAATGAAAATAGAAAGCGTCGATGCATAATTTGCTTTTTCTATTTTAGCTTTTTGCAGAACATACCTTTTTATAATAAACCATATTCTTTTTAGATAATGGGTGTCGAGAAAAATAATAAGGTCAGCTCTATTAAGACTTTCATTCACCCACGTATAGTGTACGCCTTCTATAATCCATTCTTTTGAAGCTGAAATATGATGTAAACACTTTTCTCTATCCGCTTCACTTCTTCTTTTATCTCCTTCATATGTTCGTTCCCACATAATATTATCAAGTTCGTAGTGAGGAACTTTTAATTCATGGAATAATAAACGGGCAAGAGCTGTTTTTCCACTTCCAACAGATCCAACGATATGTATTTTTTTACATGAAGCGCTTTGAATACTTCATCTCCTCCTACTTCAAACCTGTTTTTTTACACATATTGTATAATTCACGTTCTTTTTCTCTAATGCAAACGAGAACGTTTTATGTTAGTATTTTATGGTACTTGACTGACAAAAGGAGTGAAATCGCAGTGCCTAAAACCCTTTTTGGAAAACTTACGCTGTTTTGGATTGGACTATTTTTATTGATTACAGGTCTATTTTTTTATTATAAATATACAAACCAAGCGTTTACCGCTGCAGATTTATTCTTTCGCGTCTCTCCTCCTTTAGCTGCTATTGGCTTCCTTTTAAGCGCAGCCGGACTATATGAAGAACGAGGAAAAAACAAGCTAATTCCTCTCCTTGTACTCGGCATTAGTTTTGTCATGCTTTGCCAAGCAGGCTATCATCTTATACATATGCATACTCCACCGCCGCGTCCCTGACTTTGTCTCATTCTCATTTATAAAAAAGCTCTTCGTTTAGTATATTAAACGAAGAGCTTTACTCTCTATTCAAATAAACGCACAAGCTTTTTTGTATAGGGATGYCTGTTTTTATCAAATAGCTTTGCACGTTCAAACTGATCAATAACCTCACCTTGCTGCATAACTATCATGCGGGTACTCATAAAATTTACCGCTGCTAAATCATGCGAAATAAACAAATAAGATAGCTGAAACGTCTCCTGCAAATCTTTTAATAAATTTAAAATTTTTGCCTGTACCGTAACATCAAGACTGGCTGTTGGTTCGTCTAATAGCACGAGAGACGGACCTACGCTAATGGCACGCGCAATCGCTACACGCTGAAGCTGTCCACCGCTGAGTTCATGAGGATAATTCAACGCATATTCTGCGCTAATCCCGACTGTTTCTAACAAATAAAAAGCGAGTTCTTTTTCGTTTCTGCTCACATGAGATAAAAATGAAGGAACGGTTCGCTGCTGCCGCAAAGGCTCGAGCAAAGAATCGATGATTTTTACTTTTGGATTAAAAGAAGCCGCGGGGTTTTGAAATACAACTTGCATGCCTAGACGAGCTTGCTGCAGTTTTTTTCCTTTTAACCAGTGAAGAGGTTTCTCTGCAAACCATACTTCTCCCTGCTGAATCTCTATTAACCTTAGCACAYTTTTTACAAGCGTACTTTTTCCGCTTCCACTTTCTCCAACAATCCCTACACATTCCCCTCTATCGATATGCAGGGAAACATTATTTAGCGCTTTAACGTCTTTATACTGTTTCACCAGCTGCGTGACGCGTAATATACTTTTTTCTTTCATATCTCACTCCTATATCAACACTTTTTTCTGCGTATCTAACAATCGATCAGGCGTTTTCTGTAAAGAAGGAATGGCGTTAAACAGTTTTTTTGTATAAAAGTGATCCGGAGCGTGAAACAGAGATTCGATACTGTTTTCTTCCACGATCTCTCCCGCTAACATAATGGCTGCCCGGTCTGCATATTTCCGCACATGACGCAAATCATGGGTAATAAACAAAATGGCACAGCCTGCTTCTTCTTTCAGCTTATGCAGCAGCTGAAGAACTTCAGCTGCTGACAAGCTATCTAAAGCCGTGGTTGGTTCATCTGCAATAATCAAGGCAGGCTTCATCACCAGTGCTAAAGCAATCGCTGCTCGCTGAAGCTGTCCACCGCTCAGCTGAGAAGCATAGCTTTTATACACGCGTTCATTAGGTAAATTCACAGCTTTTAGAGCCTGAAAAATAGCAGCAGTCCTGTCTTTTTTAGCAAGCTTACTATGTGTACGAATCGTTTCATCAAACTGCTTTCCGATTGTTAAAAAAGGCGTAAAAGCGCTTCGATAATCTTGAAAGATATACGAAATATCTTTTCCAAGGATAGGCGCCTCTCCTTTCTGCTTAAAGATAATAGATCCTCCTTTAAGCGTTACACCTGAAGGCAACAGTCCTCCTATCGAAGCAGCAGTGATACTTTTACCGCTTCCGCTTTCTCCAACGAGCGCCATCCACTGTCCTTGCTCGATTGTAAAAGAAACGTCTTTTACAATTTGTTTTGTTTTATTATGAATGGCTAGATGCTTTATTTCTAAAACGATGACGATCACCTCTTTTACTGATTAACTTGATATTTCCCTCGAATATATTCACCTAAAGCTGTAAACGCCAGCACAAATAAAATAATGGCCACGCCTGGTATCAACATTAACTGCGGAGCATTGTAAAAGTAGGCTCTGCCTTCATTTAGCATCGTTCCCCATTCCGGAGTAGGCGGCTGAGTCCCTAGTCCAATATAGGATAGTGAAGCCATCATTAAAATAATTTTCCCTATATCCAGCGTAGCAAGAACAAGAATATGTCCTCCCACATGAGGAAGAAAGTGGCGCAGGATTAGAGGCAGTGTTCCCACTCCGTTTAATTTAGCGACCAGCACATATTCTTTTGACTTTTCTTGAAGCACAATACTGCGCACTACCCTTGCATAACCAACCCACTTTACAATAACCATCGCAGCAATTAAGTTAAATAATCCAGGCCCTAACAGTCCGCTTAAGACGATAGCTGCAATATAGTCAGGAAAAGCTAAAAAAGCGTCTACAATTCTCATTAAAAAGCGGTCTATTTTCCCTCCAATATACGCTGAAACTAAGCCAACAGGTACTCCAATCAAAAGAGAAAGAGCTAAGACAAGAAAGCTAGTTCCAATTGTGGTCTGAGCTCCAGCTACGATTCGTGAAAAGAGATCTCTGCCTAAGTGATCAGTTCCTAACCAGTGATCACCGGTGGAT
>NZ_JBFULJ010000381.1:0-3560 GCF_056400385.1 Priestia sp. P5_B4 | reverse complement strand
CCTTTCACTGTCCTTCTGATTCGTTTTATAGTAGCGGAAATTTAACCAAACAATTTTTATTTAAGCAATGAGAATAAGCTGAATCCATCCATAAAAACAAAAAATCGAGGATAAAACCTTTGCGATTTCATCCTCGATTTCCTTTACTAATCCTACTGTTACTTTCTCAGATAATCAAAACACTGGCCGTCTTCTTTTTATTTTGCTTGATATTCATAAGTTTCTTTATTCGATATAAACGGGCTGATTTCACCAAGCGAGAATAGGTGCAGCTCATGCATCGCTCTTGTGCATGCCGTATAAAATAAGTTTCGCTCGTATTCATCTTGGTAACATTCACTCGACGCATTGTAAATGATGACGGCATCAAATTCAATTCCTTTTGCTAAGTAAGCTGGCAGAACAAGCATGCCTTTTTCAAATGAACTTGTTTCTTTTGTCAGCAGCCTTGCAGACATCGCTTCAGGAAGTGCTTGGAATGCCTGAAGACTTTCCTCAGCTGTTTTGGCAATAACGGCAATCGTTTTATAGTTTTGCTGCTTCAATTCATTAATTTTGTGTATGATTGCCTCATGAAGGTCTTGGACGTTATCTGCAGCCGTAACGGTTGGCTTCGCACCGTCTCGATTAAACGGCTCGATTAAATGGCCATTTGCCACCATACCTCTTGAAAACTCGACAATTTGACGCGTTGATCGGTAGCTTCTCGTAAGAGTCAGCGTTTCTGCTTCTTTCTCTTCGTACAGTTCGCTTGAAAGAATGGTCGGTGCGTTCAAGGCGTGCGCATAGATCGCTTGATTCAAGTCTCCAAGCAGCGTCATTCTGGCATGCGGAAACAGCTCTTTTAAAAACGCAAGCTGAAACGGTGAATAGTCCTGTGCTTCATCAATAAACAAATAGCGAATGACAGGATTAGCTTTGCGCCCTTCAATTTGATCTTTTATATATAAGTAAGGCGTTACGTCTTCATAAGACAGCTTCATGTTCATGACTCTTTGCACCGTGTTTTTAGCAGTGTCTTCCCATCCTTCTACATGTAGAAAAAGGTGACTCCTTTCAAACAGCTGCATATAGATACGTCGAATGTCGATAAATTTAAGCTGCTTGATCGCCTGCTTAATAAATTTCATTTTCTTAGCTACAACGGCTTTGGCTAAATACGCTTGTTCCCGGTCGAAATCATCAAATGAGCTTTCCGTATAGCCTTCCTTTTTCTGCAGATGCTGATAGGCCTCTACATAATCTTCTTTTTCTAAGAGCTGAATTTCTTCTTGAACCCAATCTTTTTTGCGCTCAAGTTTTTCAAGCTGATTAATGAGTTTAAGAGCCCACTCGCCTACGAGCTGCATCCTGTTGGGTATGGAAATTGCCGTATCAAGGGAATAGAAATAAGACAGCAAACGCCGAGCGGATAAAACAATTTCGCCGCGGAACTTAATGTTTTTAAAAATGATGTCTTTAGTAGACAGTTCTTCGATATACGCATCTACCTGCTTTTTAAATTCACGGCTTGCTTTGTAGCGAATTTCCTGCATTTTTTGCTTTTTTGCTGCGGCATCTTTTTCCGTTAGCAAATATTCGATTTGAACGAATAAGTCCTCCACTTCAAACTCGTTTCCTAACCGGCCATCGGCATATTGCTGAAACGTTGTTTGTTTCATATTGTCTTCTCCAAGCTCCGGAAGAACGGTTGAGACGTAGCTGTTAAAAAGCGGGTTTGGTGAAAACAGCATCATGTTTTCTGCAGTCAGCTGCTTTCGGTGATGATAGAGAAGATAAGCCACGCGCTGAAGAGCCGCAGACGTTTTACCGCTCCCTGCTACCCCTTGAACGATCAGCACTTTATTTTTTTCATTTCGAATAATTTGGTTTTGTTCTTTTTGAATGGTCGCTACAATACTTTTCATTTGACTGCTTGCATTGTGTCCGAGCACTTCTTGAAGCAGCTCGTCGCGAATGGTAATCCCTGTATCAAACATGCTTTTAATTACGCTATTTTCGATAATAAACTGACGCTTTAGCTTCATCTCGCCTTTAATCGCTTCACCTGGCGTTTCGTACTGCGCTTTTCCCGGTGAATAATCATAATAAAGACTCGAAATAGGCGCACGCCAATCATAAATTAAAAACTCTTCATCTTTTTGATCCATTAAAGAGCCCACGCCCACATAAATAGCTTCTGCTTCTTTTTCACCATTTTCTATAAAATCAAAACGTCCAAAATAAGGGGATTGCGTTAATTTTTTTAATGTTTTTAATTGATCATAAGCTTGTCTATGGGTAATTTCACGTTCAGCTAAAAGTTCTGCCTGCTGCTTAATGCTCGTAAATGTCTCAATCACGTCATCTGGCTCATCCATATTAACCGTAACATCGTCCCAAAACGTGCTTCGCAAATCGACAATTTCGCCTTTTACGTTTCCTACGCTTTTACCTATTTTTTCAGCTTTTTGGCTGATTTCTTCTACTACCCAATCAACTCGCTGCTGTTCTTCTGTTAAATTTTTGTCTTTCACTTATCCACACCCCTTACACACGTTACCCGATAACAAAACTTGTTACCGGGTAAAAGCGATCGTTGTTTATTTTTTTCAGAGTCTACATACTTCCCTACTGAGTTCGTAAATCCCTGCTATGTAACCATATTATGTCTTAATTTCCACCGTTAGTATACTGAAAAATAATGAACTCCACAACAAAAAGGGCTGAGAAAGTCTCAAGCCCCTTATCTTCATAGGTCGTTCCTCTACTTATTAGCTATTACTGTTTCCAAAAAGTTAGCAGATGAATGATGGCTGACACCACTTCTACCCCTTGAAACGCCAGTAAACCTGCTGCTGCCGCTGTAAACAATCCGACTACCGCTTCTTTAAAAATGAATGGCATTGATACCAGCTCCTTTGCTTATTTAAAATAAGTAGATTTGTTATCATTCTACTCCTTTTTTCAGAATTTTCAATACCTTTTATCAACAAAATAAAATAAAAACGCTTTCACTTTATAAAAATAAAGTGAAAGCGTTTTTTAAGCTTCCTTTTCTAATGCGTTCAGCGTAAGTGAATATTCTAATCCTTTTCCTTTTTGCACAACGTGCTGCACTTTGCCCATATTGCACGCTTCTTGCGCACTAACGGTCATGCCGTTTGTTAACTTGAGCTGCACAGGTTCTTCCGCAATTCGTACATCGCATGCTAAAGCTAACTCATATCCTCCGCCAAACGTAAAGTTTGTAAGAAGCGCAATCGTTTGTTTGGAGCTGCATGAAATACGCTGAAAAATCGCTCGAGCTGCTACTGCATGAATTGGCTGATAAAGCCTTCCTGTTTCTTCACGTAGGAAAGAGGTTGTTCTATGATCTCCGTTCATTTTATAGTACTCTCCCATAAATACAATAGATCCAACCGACGCGTCGTGCTGCAGCTCATTCATCGTTTCTTGCAGCTCATACATGACTTCACTGTTCAAACGATTAAGCATTGACTGATTCATTCGTACAACCGCCACATGATTTCTTTTTTCTACTTTGATAAACCTTTTCATCCTTCCTCCGCCCTTTCCCC
>NZ_JBFULJ010000380.1:0-3561 GCF_056400385.1 Priestia sp. P5_B4 | reverse complement strand
CCTTCTACGTGGTACCTGGCAATTTTCATAATGCGGGCTTCAACCGCTTCATAGTTTTTTACACCTTTTGAATTATAAATTTCTTTCACGATATCCGCTAAATCAAGAGTCACCGTTTTTTCTTTATAAAACATCTCGTCGCGCTGTGAAAGAGCAAACTGGATAATTTGGGAATCTTTTGGGTCTAAAACCATATTTCGTTTGGAAAGAACCGTTTGATTATCATTCACAGGGATAATGGTGCGAATGAAATATTCTTCATCAACTTTATAGTCATTATATAAAACGACTTCTTGGGAGTTTGTTTTAACTTCCATATTGGTTTTAAGAGAATGACTTTCGTTTGAGAAGATAGGGGCCTCTACCCACGAATTTAATCGTTTATCAATCCAGTTACTCAAATTTCCATTGTATTTTTCTAATATGATTTCAGCAATTAAAAAAGTAAAGTCCGTGTGAAATGCTTTCTCTATTTGATAA
The DNA here is from genome assembly GCF_056400385.1 of Priestia sp. P5_B4. NCBI lineage: Bacteria > Bacillati > Bacillota > Bacilli > Caryophanales > Bacillaceae > Priestia > Priestia sp. P5_B4. The sequence goes on along the minus strand of NZ_JBFULJ010000380.1, from coordinate 3,081 downwards.
TTCATTTTTGAATCTAAATAAGGAAAATCGGTGATGTTTGTTTTTTTACTTTTAGCCCATGCCTCTACTTCTTTTAACTTTATCTTTAAAATATCTTCAGGTTTTTCCACGCCAAACAGCTTTTTTAAGTGTTCGGTATCCACTTTTTTATCCATCACTTTTTTGGCCAATTCAATGTCTTCAAAAATAGGATTAGGCTTTTCTGCTTTAATATCTTTTTTTAACGTTTGCAGCCAGTTTTTCTTATTTGATTGTCTTCTTTTGTAGGCCGGGTTTCGTATTTCCTTAGGATTTATTAATTTATTCTCTAAAACAAACGTATCTTGCAATATATTTAAAATGTAGTCTTCTATAAAATCTTTTTCATTCGAAAAAAACGAATGAGAATCATATAAAAAGTCTATGCACTTTGCTTTGATATTGTCATCGATCGCATCGCTGATTTGTTTAATAAGGTAAGGAGAAAAATTGGATGGTTCGTTCATGTTGACCTCCTCTGTATGTATATAATCTGTAACAGTCTTATTATATCTTTTTTGAACGATACTCTAAAGGCTAAAAGGAAAATTCGTTTTTGTGAATGCTGTTTTATATCGAATTAGCCTAGCCGGCTATTAGTATAAAATATAAAATTCTTTCTTTATAGCGCTTGTACAATATCAGTATATACTTTAAATGTAAGGAGAGTATTATAGTAGTTTTATAAAAGAGAAAAGCAAAGTACATTCATTGAGTTTAAAAATGGAAAAGTTTATACTTGCCAAGTACACTCTTTTTACAAATAGGGGGAATAAATATGTTGTTAAAACCTAAAGCAATTTTTTTAGATATGGACGGTACGATATTAAATCGCTCCAACAAAGTAAGTATTCAAACAAAAGAAATCATTGACGAATTACGAAAACAGGGAATTTTTGTTTTTATTGCTACGGGAAGAGCGTTTGATGAAATAGAAGAGTTAGTTCCTGAAGGCTTTCAAGTAGATGGATTTATCACATCAAATGGTATGGCGGGCTATGTAGGAAAAGAATCAGTCTTTCAGCACTCGCTTTCGCTTCAATTGGTGGAAACTATTATTGAAAAAGCAAGAGCGAATAAGGTGTACTACGAGCTTTTCCCGTACGGCACACCTCGCGTGACGTTAAAACAAGATCAATCCTATGTAGAAAATGAAATTAGAGATCCAAAGCCAGAGAGTGTGGAAATTAACGAGTGGCTTTCTCGTAAACAAGCGATTAAAGAAGAAATTGACTGGAAAGATACTGTAGAGGGAAGTGAATTTTCAAAGTTCTATTTCTTTGCAAGAACGCACGAGCATATCGATAAATGGAAAGAGGAACTTGAAGAACTTAAAAAAGAAATCGACTTTACAACTTCTACTTCATCTAAACACAATGTTGAAGTGATGGTGGCAAACGTAAATAAAGCAACGGGAATTCAGCAAATGCTAAAACATTTTAATTTGTCCGAGCAAGACATTCTAGCAATTGGCGACAGCAACAATGATTTACCAATGTTTCAGTTTGCCAGCTATGCCGTAGCGATGAAAAATGCGCCGGATCATATTAAAGAAATTGTCGATGACGTAACGGAATTTAACTGTGACGAAAACGGCGTATCTCATTATCTTTCTAAATTTTTATTACAAAAATCTACTAGAAGTAATCCCGTTTTATAAAAATGAATCTATTTCATGACAATGCATTATAACCAACTATTCAAAACATCGTCTTTTAGGCGGTGTTTTTAGTATACATAAGGTGGAAAGTAAACCGTTCATTATTTTTAGTTATAGCACTCTTAGCTAAAAAGAATAGATAAGAATAAACCTTCTATAATTTAAAAATCATGCTATAAACAACATAACTATATAACTATCCTCGTACCTATCGCTGCAAAACGCCTCTCAGCCCTGATGAGTGCCAGCATGCCAAAGCAAAAAATATTTTAAAATCTAAACTTTTTCTTTCTTCAAACTTTTTATAAAATGCGGAGAAAAGGGATTGTATCTCCGTATATTTAATGCTAATATAACATTTAATGAAAATAGTATAACATATTTAGTTTTATTTTATAATTAGTATGACATAAATCCTGGATTCGCTCGTTTTTTTAAGTGTTTATAATCACAGTATCCAGGATATTAGCCCATTCATTACCCATAAAATATGTATCTTGCAAGCTGCTAAATGATAGTTGAACAAAAAATACTAGCGTTATTAAACTATTAAAATCAAAGAATAGGAAGATTTAATGTGAATAAAAGAAAAATTGTCTATATAGTTTCCGACTCAGTAGGTGAAACGGCTGAGCTGATGGTAAAAGCAGTTTTAACTCAATTTAGTGGAGAAGATATTGAAATTCAAAATACTTCTTACGTAGAAGATGAGGGAAATATTGATAATATCATTGCTGAAGCAAGGTGTAATAAGGCCATCATTGCGTATACTATCGTCATCCCACCTTTAAAACACTATCTTGACCAAAAGGCACATGAAGAAGGAATTGTAGCCATTGATTTAATGACTCCTCTTATGAGTGCCTTTAGCCAAACCTTTAATAAGGAACCTAATCTTCAACCGAGATTAACGAGAAAATTAGACGATAACTATTTTCGAAGAGTAGAAGCAGTTGAATTCGCTGTTAAATATGATGATGGACAAGACTTCAGAGGCATCAAGCGAGCTGATCTAGTGWTGATTGGTGTTTCGAGAACATCTAAGACGCCACTTTCTATGTATTTAGCTCATAAAAGTCTTAAAGTAGCGAATATACCTTTAGTTCCAGAAGTGACTCCTCCTGATGAACTTTTTACTATTCCGAAAAATAAATGTATTGGTTTAGTTATTACACCGGATAAGCTCAATGAAATTCGAAAAGAACGATTAAAAAATTTAGGTTTAGCGTCTCAAGCCAATTATGCCAATGTAGATCGAATCCTTGAAGAGCTGGACTATGCTGAGAAAATTATGAAGCGCATTGGCTGTCCTATTGTTAATGTCTCAGGTAAAGCAGTTGAAGAAACCGCTGAAGTGATATTGAGCATGTTAAAAAAGGACAAGACGAAAGGGTATGTATAAA
>NZ_JBFULJ010000379.1:0-3566 GCF_056400385.1 Priestia sp. P5_B4 | reverse complement strand
TCCTTCAACTAACCTACTTTTATCCCAGCCTCTTTTTACTCTTATCGTTTTACCAGCCTCGACTCGCTCCACCGCCTCCAGAGCTGCCGCCTCCCCCTCCGCGAGGACCGCTGCCGCCGTTGCCACCGCCACCGCCTCTTCCTCCAAACATCACAAGGAAGTTTAGCAGAAATTGTGTAATCGCTCCTTTAAAAAAGACGAAGTCGAGAATAAGAAAGCCCACAATAACAGCTGCAATCAGCAGCGTTTGAAGGGTTGAGAAATGAACAACGCTATCGGAAGGCGGAGATGCTTTTGGCACTTTTTGTTCAAAGTCTGTTCCTAAATCATACTCTTTCACGACTTGGTTATAAACAGCTTTGTATGTGCTTTCTAGCGCCGTATCGTATTTGCCATTTTTTAAGTTAGGAATAGCATAAGAATCTAAAATTTCTCCCGATTTGATATCGGTGATAGCTCCTTCTAACCCGTATCCTACTTCGATTCGAATTTTTCGTTCTTTTTTAGCGAGTAAAATAAGAACGCCATTGTTCAGCTTTTTATCACCGAGTTTGTACTTTCGAAACGCTTCATTCGCGTACTCTTCTACATCCGCATCACCTAATGAATTCACGGTAAGAATCGCTACTTGAGCTTTCGTTTCATCATCCAATTTTCTGCCCATTTGATTTATTTCAGCTTTTTCCTGATCGTTTAATAGATGGGCAAAATCTTGAACGTAAATATCGCCTACCGGATTTGGAATATCAGGTGCAGCAAAAGCAACGCTTACCGTATTACATAAAAGAGACAATAATAAAGCAAACGAAGCAAGAAATTTCATCACTTATCGCTCCCAAAATCAACTTTCGGCGCTTCTTTTTCTTCATTTGTTACTTCAAAATATGGCTTTTTTTCAAAGCCGAACATACCCGCTAACATGCTTTTAGGAAATCTCTTAACTGATTTATTGTATTTTGCAACTTCATCGTTATAGTCTTTACGCGCTACAGCGAGTCGATTTTCCGTTCCTTCTAAACTGTCCATTAAGCTTCTGAAGTTTTCATTCGCTTTTAAATCCGGATATTTTTCAACCACTACGAGCAGGCGGTTTAATGCGCCGCTTAACTGTTGATTAGCATCAGCTTTGTCTTCAGGAGTTTTAGCTCCCGCTAGCTGTGCTCTTGCCTGAGTGACTGAATCAATTGCTTCCTGCTCATGCTTAGCATAGCCTTTGACCGTTTCCACTAAGTTCGGAATTAAATCAGATCTTCTTTTTAGTTGATTATCTATTTGGGAAAATTTATTATCTACATCTTCCTGTGCGCTAACGAGACTATTGTAAGAGCTCACTCCGTAAATCACAACAATTCCTAACCCTAAAATCACAACAATCGCTATCCCAATGAGCGTAGCGATCAAGCCTTTGTTCTTCAATATACTACCTCTTTTCTTCATCAAAATTATGTATCTACTTACTAGTACGAATCACGCTCTAAAAAGATTCATTTTTTACCAATTTTTTATGTTGAACGTATAAGTAAGACGTCTCCTAGCATTCAATCCTTCTATAAGGTGAAATACTTTTCTCTACCTAGTCTTTCTATCAATTAGCACTTGTAACCTTCTCGATTTTATCTTGTTTCACAATAGAAAAAAAGGAATACCTCTTGGCTATTCCTTTTTTGGCTTAAGACCATCCTTCAATTTTGTATGCGACTCGGTGAAATTCAGGAACCGTTACAAATTGATAGTCGTTTTTTATTAAATACTTAATAAGTTTCGGCAATGAAGTAACAATTTGATCCCGCGCTCCGCTGCCGTATCGATCCCCATCATGCATAACAATAAGATTCTTTTCTTGTAAATTTTGAATCGTATATTTGCATATGGCCAATGGATCTTCTTCACGCCAATCCTGGCTATCTACATTCCATAGAACAGACGTCATTCCCAATTCCTTAATAGCAGCAAGAGCCGTATCATTTATTGAACTGTAAGGTGGACGAAATAGCTTGGGCGAATGAGCTATTATTTTCTCTATTTGAGCATTTGTAGAAGTAATTTCTTTCCATAATTCACGTTTAGAAAGAGTTGTAATATCAGGATGACTCCACGTATGATTGCCAATTACGTGCTTTGCTCTATGAATACGTCGGATCAGCTTCGGAAATTTTTCCGCTTCTGCACCTACGACAAAAAATGTCGCACGTACATTATATCTTTTTAGAATTTTTAAAATAGCAGCCGTGTAGGCTGAGGGTCCATCATCAAACGTTAACGCAACATATTTTGGTGAATTTTGATTCATATGTTCTCTCCTTATATAAAATAGATATAGAAATAAACCCCTCACTTTGTGGGTGTAAGCTGAGGGGCTTTTACGGCGAGATAATTTTTAAGAGATGATGTTATATCTTTTTCTGCATGTAATACTGCTATAGGTAATAGATTTGTTCAAAAGAACTCGCCAAGTAGTCAAATCCGCGAGACCGCAGTGTTTCGAACTGCTGAATAATTTTTATTCTTTCCTCTGATCCTCCTGGGAGATCGTAAAGTTTCGTCACGGGCTGGCCACTATTTAAATATTCAATAATTCTAAAAAGCATGACGCGAAAAGCATGTTTAAATTCCTTATATTCATCAGGAAAACGCTTCTCCAGCGCTTTATATTCAACTAATGTTTGATGCATATGCATAAACGAAAGCTCTTTCCATTCGAGAGATAGAATAAGAACGTCTATATTCGGATGTTTTTTCACAAAACGATAGTGATTTCCCCACTGCTCTTTCACTTTCCGCTTCGATATCCCATGTTCCTGATGATAGGCAACCGTAGAGGGATCTAAAACAAACTGCACGCCATTTTTATACAATCGATATCCAAGCTCCCAGTCTTCTGCTCCGTAGCCAACAAACGTTTCATCAAAAAGACCGGATTTTTTTAAGTTTGCTTTTCTTACTGATACATTTCCACTTAAAAATGCGATATAAGGTAGCGTAAATCCCTCAAGTCGCTCTCCGAAATGTTTTAGCCCGCTGTTAAGGAAATAACGATTAGGAAATGATAAACGTTGAAAACGGTTTGTATCAATATCTTCTTTTGTTACAAGAGGACAAGGAACATTTGAATACTGCTTCGTTTGTTCATAGTTTTCATACAATCTTCTATACTCAGGATCCCTGCCGACCAGTTCTTTTAAGTGCGCCATTTGATCTTCATTATAGTCTGGCATAATAAACGTGTAGACTCCTTCATAATGCATAGCTCCGGTAACCACAAGATCGGATTCATGCACATGATGTTTATAGTGATTTTCAATAAAAGCAGGAGGAGCTAGCATCTCCCCATCTAAAAAGATTAAAAGATCTCCTTCAGCATGGTTAATTCCTATATTGCGCACAGATGAGCGCCCTTTATTTTTTTTCATGCGAATATATTTAAATTTAAACGGGACATCAGCTTCTTTTACAATGTTAGGTGTGTTGTCAGAAGAAGCGTCATCCACTAGAATGACTTCATACTGAGCGTGGGGAAACGTTTGTTTAGATAAACCGTAAAGCGAAAGAGAGGTTTGGTGGTATTT
>NZ_JBFULJ010000378.1:0-3571 GCF_056400385.1 Priestia sp. P5_B4 | reverse complement strand
AAAAGAAGCAGGTTTCTTATAAGAAACCTGCTTCTTTTTTCTGCTTTTATTGAACTGGTTCTTCTCGACTTCTATACCTCAAAAGATGCATGTAGCTCTTTATTCGGAAGGAGATGGAAATCTTGCTGCTTCGAAATGCGACACATTTTCTGTTGTGACAATTGTGCCGTCAACATTACTTTCCGCGAAGACTTCAACTCGGTCTCCTTTTTCTAAATTATAAATAGTAGAGACCGATACTACGTTGACAAATATAGTGTTTCCTCCAAAGAAATCATTATCAATTGCGATAACCGCCGTGCCATTGACACGAATTTCTACGCGCGCTCGATAATCGACAGTCGTATCGTTAGGAAGAAATCCAATTGTAGCAACAAGGGAATATACGCCATCTTTTTTGGGGCGAAAAACAGACGTAACAGGATTGTATTCATTTGCTAAATCAAATTGTTTAAACTGATAAGAAACTTTCACAGAAGTGTTTGCTGATACTGGCTGATTTGTAAGGTTAAGAGCACGAAACGCTGAGTCTCTTGTATTTCCTTGTGGGGAAGAACAATGATGATGTTTCTTAGAAGAATAAGACTTTTCTACATAATATTTATCATCTTTTTTAATCGTAATCATCCTTTCTTTATGTGTCTATCTATTTTATTCATTCGCAGGAAAACTGCTTGGATGCTTGTCCTTTAACACATAATTTTCACTAGAGGAAACGATAGATTTCTGAGTTTCCCACAAAAAAACACCTTCTCATTCGAGAAGGTGTTTAAGAATTAACCTACAATATTGTAACCAGCGTCCACGTGTACGATTTCTCCCGTTACGCCGCGTGAAAGGTGGCTCAGTAATACAACCGTCATGTCGCCAACTTCTGCTTGCGTTACGTTACGCTTAAGAGGTGCTTTTTCTTCAACATGGTGAAGAATTTGGTTAAAGTCAGAAATGCCTTTTGCTGCAAGCGTACGAATTGGACCTGCTGAAATAGCATTTACGCGGATATTGTCTTTTCCTAAGTCTAATGCTAAGTATTTTACTGAAGACTCAAGCGCTGCTTTCGCTACGCCCATTACGTTATAGCCTTCAACTGCGCGCTCTGCACCAAGATAGCTCATCGCTACAAGAGAACCGCCTTCTGTCATAAGAGGTTTTGCTGCTTTTGCTACCGCGATCAATGAATAAGCGCTTGTATCTTGAGCAAATGCATATCCGCTTCTTGATGTATTGATGAACTCACCGTTTAAATCTTCTGAGTGAGCAAACGCAACAGAGTGAATCACTCCGTGAACTGTGCCTGCTTCTTCTCCGATTTTTTTGAACGCTGCTTCAATGCTTTCATCGCTGTTCACGTCACATTCAGCAATTAGTGATGCTTGAATTCCATTTTTTTCTAGCAGCTTGTTCAATTTCCCTAGTGAACGCTCTTTACGGTATGTAAAAATTAAGTTTGCTCCTACTTGATGAAGGGCTTTTGCAACACCCCAAGCAATACTTCTGTCGTTGGCAACTCCCATAATCACAATGTTCTTGTTCTTTAATTGTAATAAATCTTCCATATTATCCTCCAAAAAAAATTAGTCATCAATGATGACTAATAGGTAATTGTATAGCTTTATTATAGCACAAAGATGCGCTTAGTTCCTAAGAGTCTTATGAATTAACCGATTTTGCTCTATAAATAATCTCCTACTTATCCGAATCCTGCAGCCATGATTGCGTTGTTTCAGCAAATTTTTTGGCTGCAGGTGAAAGATGATAACGAGTAGCTAGACCAATTGAACGGTAGCTGTCTACTTGAAACGGAATCGCACGCAGCTCTTGCTGGATCGAATCCAAAAGCATTTCAGGTAAAATGCTAATTCCTAAGTGATGCGTAACCATCGATAAAATAGCACTTTCATCCATTAATTCAAAACGAATGTCAGGCTGAATGCCACGTTCCTCAAACAGTTGCTTAATATCATGATAACCGCCGTATGTCGGCATAATAAACGGTTCTTTCTCTAGATCTTCAAAAGAAACGGTTTTCTGATGGTATAGAGCACTTTGATTTGATACGACGCACAGCAGCCGGTCTTTTTTTAAAGAAATAATATGAAATTGACTTGAATGCGTAATGTTGATAAAGCCGCAGTCTATTTCTCCGCTCAGCAGCCACTGTTCAATTTCAAGGTAGTCACCTTCCTTGAGCTGAATTTGAATGTCAGGGTAGTTTTTCTCCATCAGCCGAATAATTTCAGGAAGCCATTTGGTTGACACGCTTTTAAAAATACCGATTTTAATCGTTCCTTTTGCAAGACCCAATAGGCTGGCTGCTTCTTGATGAACTTTTTCATTTTCTTGCAGCACTTTCCGAATAGCAAGCAGCATCGTTTCGCCTTCTGTTGTTAAGGTAATCCCCGCCCTGTTTCGATTTACAAGCGGAAAGCCAAATTCCGATTCAAGATTTGTAATGGCATGACTGACCGCTGACTGCGTGAGCGCCATCGCATCTGCCGCTTTTGTAAAGCTTTGCAATTCCGCTACTTTGTTTAAAATTTCGTATTTTACTAAGCTCATTTTACCCCACCTAAACATGAATTTAATTCATGTTCATTATTATAAAGATTCATTTTATTAATATCAAATTCCTTTGTATACTGTGAGTACATGATAAACAATGGAGGGTTGAACGTGAGTTACCGCACACGAGCAAATATGATGATGATTGGGGTAAACGTATTTTGGGGTATGTCGTACGTATTTATGAAAATGGGGCTAAGTTCACTCGGATCATTTACCATTATTGCGCTTAGATGTTTGATTGCTTTTTTCATTGCCGGGCTGTTTTTTCATAAGCCTTTACKGCAAATCACGCGCAAAACGATTTTATCATCCGCTATTTTAGGCTTTTTACTGTTTTCCGTTTTTGCATTTGTCACGTTTGGCGTCAGCATGACGTCTGCTTCAAACGCCGGATTTCTTGTCAGTTTAACGGTCATTTTTGTTCCGTTGCTCCACTGCTTGTTAATGAAGAAGCTTCCTTCTTGGCCGATTGGGCTTGGTGTTATCACTACCCTAACCGGTATAGGTGTTTTAACTTTAAAGCATTCCTTTCATATGAATGCTGGTGATTTACTTTGCATTGGGACCGCACTATGTTATGCCATTCATATTACGTTAACTGGCACGTTTACAAAAAATGAAAATCCAATTGCTCTCGGCATTTTACAGCTGGGCTTTGCTGGATTATTTGCACTGATTTGCAGCTTTTTATTTGAACACCCTAGCATCCCCACTACTTTGTCATCATGGATTGCGATTTTAGGTCTTGGCGTTTTTTGCAGCGCGATTGGATTCATTTGTCAAGCCATTGCCCAGCGCTACACAACTCCTACTCACTCAGGTCTTATATTTGCAACGGAGCCTATTTTTGCTGCGCTGTTTGCCGTTCTTTTTTTGCATGAGATGTTTACGCTTAAAGTACTGATTGGTTCTTTTATTGTGGTTGCGGGGATTTTAATTGCTCAGTTAGACAATTTGCTACTTATAAAAAGAGTTCATTATCAAGAGACATTGCCAAAGTAAAAGC
>NZ_JBFULJ010000377.1:0-3574 GCF_056400385.1 Priestia sp. P5_B4 | reverse complement strand
ACCCATCCCTTATGCGAACAAGCGATCACAAAACCCGTGTCTGTTGGTAAAGACTCTTTATTCCTTATGTAAAGCTTACCTCTTCTTTTTAATAAAAATTTACATACGTGAGCCGCAAGATTATACATAAACATTTCCTCTTCCCTCTATTGTTTGAAAATATATACAAAATTATATCACTTGATATTAATATCTGGTACTAAAAAATAAATGTAACATCTCTTTACACAATAGCTTACCTGCTTCTCTATATATTGTAAAAAAGTAGATATTGAAACCTCTGTTTTTGGTCAACTTGACTAATGACATCCCTTAAAAAACATTTTACTATTAATGTATCATTCTAAATGTAATATTTATTAACATTACATGTGATATAATTAAAGGGGGTTTTTAGGTGAATAACCAAAATCGACCGTTTCGACTAGCTTCATTGGGATTACAGCACGTACTTGCTATGTATGCGGGTGCCATTCTCGTTCCGCTGATGGTGGGGCGCACATTGAATTTAAATGCCCATGACTTATCCTATCTTGTGGCCATTGATTTGCTAACATGCGGACTAGCTACGCTGCTGCAGGCATGGACGAACAGGTGGTTTGGTATTGGTCTTCCTGTTGTACTTGGAAGCTCATTTGTAGCTGTGACTCCTATGATTGCAATTGGAACTCAATATGGAATTAGCGCTGTTTACGGAGCGATTATTGCCGGTGGTATTTTCATCGTACTGGCAGCAAGTTTTTTAGGCAAAATTATTAAATTTTTCCCTCCCGTTGTCACCGGAACGGTTGTGACGATGATTGGTTTATCACTTGTACCATCCGCTGTCCGAAATATGGCAGGAGGAGTGGGAAGCAAAGATTTTGGTTCTCTTTCAAATCTTCTTCTTTCTTTTGGTGTTCTAGCGCTTATTTTAATTTTAAATCGATTTTTCAGCGGTTTTCTTCGTTCTCTTTCCGTGTTAATTGGAATTGTAGCCGGAACAATAGCCGCTATATTAATGGAAAAAGTTGATTTTACTAATTTTAATGAAGCTTCTTGGCTGCACGTTCCCACTCCTTTTTATTTTGGGATGCCCACTTTTGAAATCGGCCCTATTTTAACAATGATTCTCGTATGCTTGGTCATTATTATTGAGTCTACAGGCGTATTTTTAGCGTTAGGAAAGCTGTGTGATCGGGAATTAAAAGAAAAGGATTTTACAAAAGGCTACCGTGCAGAAGGAATCGCCATTGTCCTTGGAGGGCTATTTAATGCTTTCCCTTACAATACATTCGCTCAGAATGTAGGACTGGTTCAATTATCGAAAGTAAAAACAAAAAATGTRGTGGTAGTAGCCGGCTTCATTCTCGTATTACTGGGGCTTGTTCCGAAAATAGCTGCTTTTACAACCATTATTCCCACCCCTGTTTTAGGAGGAGCAATGGTCGTGTTGTTTGGTTTAGTTATTTCATCAGGCATCAAAATGCTAAGTGCTGTTGATTTGTCCAAACAAGAAAATTTGCTGATTATTGCGTGCTCTCTTTCACTCGGCCTTGGTGTAACGGTGGTACCTGATTTATTCGCTCAGCTCCCAAATGCTTTGCGCGTAATTGTAAGCGATGGAGTTATTACGGGAAGTTTAGCTGCCATTTTATTAAATCTCTTTTTTAACACATCAATTGAACGCAAAGTACCTTCTGTCTCTTTGGAGAAGACAGATTATTCAGAAATAAAATAAAGGTGGTGTAATATGAATAACGTATCTGTGCAGTATGTAAATCAACTTAGCAAGCAGCATTTTGTTTCACTAGTTGGTGATATATTTGAGCATTCACCTTGGGTTGCAGAAGAGGCTTATTCTAAAGGCCCTTTCTCTTCCGTTGAACAACTTCATGGCATGATGAAAGAAATTGTAGCGCAAGCGTCTGTAGAAAAACAGCTGAAGCTGCTGCAAGYTCATCCAAATCTAGGTGAAAATATTGCCATGACATCTGCTTCTGCTGAAGAACAAACCAAAGCAGGCTTACAAAACTTAACGCAAGATGAGTATGAACAGTTTTCTTCTCTTAATGGAACGTATATGGAGAAGTTTCCGTTTCCTTTTATTTTGGCAGTACGAGGTAAACAAAAAGAAGATATCTACGAGGCAATGCAAAGTCGTTTACTAAATACCGAGCAAACGGAGTTTGATACAGCATTAGAAGAAGTATATAAGATTGCTTTCTTTCGCTTAACTGATAAAATCACTGAAGATAAGGAGACAAAGAAACGAGCATGACTAAAATCACAACGCATATTTTAGATCTTACCCACGGATGTCCGGCTGCTTTTGTCAAAGTTGATTTTTATCATATTCAGTCGGAAAGTAAACGAATAAAAATTTCACACGGTACTACAAATGAAGACGGGAGGTTAGTAACTCCACTCTTCTCTTCTGAAGCGTTTGAATCAGGAGATTACGAACTTCTGTTTCATATTGGGGAATATTATAAAAAACAAGAAGTCCAAACAACAAATCCGCCCTTTTTAAATCAAGTTTCTGTTCGAGTCGGATTGTCTTCTGAACAAGAACATTATCACGTCCCTTTGCTTGTGTCACCGTGGGGATACCAAATTTATAGAGGAAGTTAAAAAAGAAACGGCGTCTTTAAACGTCGTTTCTTTTTTAGTTCAGCAATTTAGACATATAGTACTCATCAATAAACAAACCGCCAATTCGGAGTGAATGTTTTTTTGTTCCTTCAATTTCGAATCCTACTTTATCATATAAAGAAAGAGCCTTTTCATGCTGTATAGCGACTGTCAGTTCAAGACGATGAATATGGTGTTCTCTCGCCCATTCTTCAAGTGCACCGATTAAAACAGTCCCAATCCCTTGATTTTGGAACGTCTTTCGAATACCTAATGTTAGAGAAGCGATGTGAGCGTTTCGGTTAGCTTCGCCCCCTGTTGCAGCTATATATCCMACAAGCATCTCGCTTTCTTCTGCGACAATAATCGTAGAGTTTGGCTGCTGCTTAAAGATTTCGATGTTTTTCTCCTGTTGATCTGTACTCAGCTTTCGCTCTCCGCTTTCAAACAGCATAAACTTACTTTCTTCTTCAATCTGTTTAAGCAACTCTACAAAGWTTGCAGCATCATGTAATTCTAGTTCTCTAATTTCCATGCTGATCCCCCTTTTTCTGTGTCCCTTTTGTTTGTATATGTATTGGTTCACCTTTATAAAATATAGCTTTACAGTTTCTTACGAAAAATACGACTTTTTAAGAAGTGGAAGTAGAACAAAAAACCTACTAATCTCCCTTTTTTTGAAATGCTTTTTTCCTTTGTATAATTTTAAATCACTTATCAACTTCTGTAAATTTTTTAGGTTTCCTCTTTCGATTTCCATTTATCTTCTTTTTATATAGGTTTGATTTTGATCTAAGGAGACCTTTTATAGAAAACGTATGACTATTATCCTGTTTTTTGTGAAGAAAGAAAGCAATAAATGTAATTTCACTTGTAATCGTTTAGAATAGAAAAAGTGGAAATTTTATGTACCTATCCTCCTTAATTATTGGTCTGTGAAAGGAAATTATTATGAAAGTAC
>NZ_JBFULJ010000376.1:0-3595 GCF_056400385.1 Priestia sp. P5_B4 | reverse complement strand
GATGTAGATAAGGCATCAAAACCTAAGAAAGCAAAAAATACGGCCGCGCCCCCTGTCACAACACCTTCAATTCCATAAGGCATAAAAGGTGTCCAATTAGACGGTTTTACATAAAAAGCTCCTACAATAATAAAAAGAAGGATAATAAACAATTTAACAAGCACCATAAAGTTATTCACTTTTTTACTTTCTTTTGTTCCTCTTGAAAGCAGCCATGTAATAAGAAGCGTAATACAAACAGCAGGAAGGTTCACTAGACCTCCATTTGCAGGGATCGTAATCAATTCTTTTGGCAGCGAAAAACCAAAGCCTTCTAAAAAGTTGTTAAAATAAGAAGACCATCCGTTTGCTACTGCTGACATTGTTAACAAATAGACAGAAAGCAACGTCCATCCCATTAAATGCGCTACCACTTCGCCGATGGTTGCATATGTATAGGTGTAAACGCTCCCAGATACAGGTATAGTTGAAGCGAATTCCGCATAGCACAGCGCTGCAAAACCGCATACAATAGACGCCAATATAAAAGAAAAAATAACGGCTGGTCCAGCATCGTTAGCAGCTACTAAGCCTGTTAATACTAAAACCCCCGTTCCGATTACGGCTCCAATAYCAAGAAGAGTCAAATCGAATGCTCCTAATGTTTTGACTAGAGATTTGTTTTGACTTTGTTCTAATAATTGCTCGATTGACTTCTTTTTAAATAGTTTTCCCATTGCACTCTCTCCTCTCTGTTGCCACTCATCCCTTAAAAAACTTGAAAATAACGTTTTTCCCCATTGTGCTGCGCGTTTTTACTTCAGATACAGAAGTAATTATATAGAAATAATTACTAACTTGTCTATTAGTATACTAATATCATTATATATATTTCAATAGTTTTTGTAAGCGATTTCTTAATATCGCTCTATTTTGGATTTATAAACTAAATAAAGAGATTATCATTGTGCTTACGCATAATAAGTTTGAATAAAAATAATATTCTAAAAGATTATTTTACATGTTTTTAGATAACTTTTTTCACTAACTATCTTCAGATATAAATTCCTGACATAGAGATTATTTACAGAACGATGAATGTTTTATCTTACCGGGTGTTATAATGATGAAAACTGAAGTGTATGAAGGGCGGAGAAAGATGATTAACTTACTTATTGGCTGTATTTTACTAGCATTAGGAGTATACTTTATGTTTAAATTTCTTTTTTACTCTCCTTCTAAAAAGAAGCGAGATCAGCAAAATATAAACAAACCATCAGGTGAGGCTTCAGCTTCATCCCGTACAAACGATTCGAATGGAATAAGATAATTTTTTTTATAAAATACCGGCGTTTGTCTAAGGCAAAAGTTATACTGCTGATATATATTATCTTATACCCTTCTAGTTCAATATTCCCTTCATTTTGGTGTGAGACAAAATGAAGGGAATCACTATCCGACTTAAAAAATCGGATTTTTCTATTTAGTAAGGTAAATAGCTTCAATACACTCTGTTTGAATTCTTTTCTTTATTCAAGTGTACAGCTGCCTCTTCCACACTTACTGTTCCTATATTTTTCTTCCCGTGCTTTCGCATAGCAAGCGATTCATTTTCCACTTCTTTATCTCCTATCACAGCCATATAAGGAACTTTCAGCATTTCTGCTTCTCGAATTTTCAGCCCTATTTTTTCAATGCGATCATCTACTTCAACACGATACCCTTTTAACTCCAGCTCGTGTTTCACTTTATATGCATATTCCACGTGCGGCGGTGCAATAGGCAAAAGCTTAAAGTGAACAGGAGCCAACCAAAGAGGAAATTGACCTTCGTAATGTTCAATCAAGATGGCCATAAATCGTTCAACTGATCCGTATATAGCGCGGTGAATCATTACGGGACGATGAGGTTTATTGTCTTCTCCAATATACATACAGTCAAACTTCTCCGGCATTAAGAAATCAAGCTGAACTGTTCCGCACTGCCAGCTGCGACCTAAGGAATCTAAAATATGAAAATCGATTTTCGGCCCATAAAAAGCTCCGTCTCCTTCATTTACCTGATAGTCTAAGCCTTTTTCACTTAACACAGATTGAAGCGACTTTTCTGCTTGGTTCCATGTTTCAATATCTCCCATGAATTTTTCAGGTCGTGTGGATAACTCCACTTTGTAATTGAAGCCAAAATGTGAGTAAAAGTCATGGATAAACGCTAGGATGCGGCTAATCTCAGCTTCAATCTGACTGAGTTCTACGAATAAATGAGCGTCGTCCTGTGTAAATGAACGGACTCTTAGCAATCCGTTTAAAGACCCAGAAAGCTCGTGACGATGAACTAATCCAAGCTCTGCGTATCGAATCGGAAGTTCTCGGTAGCTTCTTCGCTTGCTGTTAAACAATAAAATGGCTCCCGGACAATTCATCGGTTTAATCGCATAGTTTTGTTTGTCAACATTTGAAAAATACATATTCTCATGATAGTGCTCCCAGTGCCCTGATTGTTCCCAGAGCTCCTGTTTCATCATGATGGGTGTTTTTATTTCTTGATAGCCTGCTTTATAATGCTTTTGTTTCCAGTAATTTTCTAACTCATTTCGAATAATCATTCCGTTAGGTAAGAAAAATGGCATACCAGGAGCTTCTTCCATCGACATAAACAGCTCCAGTTCTTGACCTAACTTTTGATGATTTCGCTTTTCTACTTCCACTTGTTTTGACATGTTCATTCCTCCAATATGTTTTTATTCAACAAAAAACCGCACTCATCCCTAGTRAAGGGACGAATGCGGCCGTGGTACCACCCTAATTCCGTRAAATACYTATACGTATTTYACGCTCAAAAAAGATAACGGTTTTACCGRTTGCRGTTTCAGTTATGCACGTTCCCTGCAATAGCTCTAAGGTGGTAAATTAGATGATTTCTTAAGGGCTCTCAGCCAGTGACCCTATTCTCTGCGAAGAAAACAGCATCTAATTCGTGTCCTTTTCATTGCCAAATACTGTTTATTAGTTGTTAAAAGAGATTATAGTGTATAAATTTAACAGAAGTCAAGAAGTAATTTTTTATTTTTTTATGGTATAGAATTACTTTATGCTTGAATTCTTGAAAAGTTACTTAAGAATCTACGGACTTAAAAAGTTTTTTATTATACTATTAACGACTACATTTCATTCTTATTTTCATAACAATAAAGGCGAAAAAGAAAGATGCTATAAGTCCTTATTTGTTTTATCTAAGCGGGATTAATGAAGTGAAACCAATACTACCCCAAACCAGAACAAGTAACCTAACACAAGCATCATCAGGTTTTTAATTTATATACTAAAATATTAAATACACCTTTTTCTGCTCACGCAAATATCTGACTTGAATCCATAGAAACTATTTTTATCTATCTTTAGACAAAAGCTCATCATGCATGCTTCCACTTTGCGGAAAAATCCGTTTTTTCCTGACTTGTTCTTTAAGAATAACGTCAAGCTGCCGCTGAATTTTCCTTGTTTCATTTGTCGAAAAATACGGGTGAGCCAGATTTACTGTTTCTAACGGATCCTTGGTCAAATTGTACATTTCAATTTGATCAGGAACACGGGTTGTTTTAAGGGTAGTAAAACTC
>NZ_JBFULJ010000375.1:0-3614 GCF_056400385.1 Priestia sp. P5_B4 | reverse complement strand
GTTTTCTCCTGAAGCAAGCGTCACACTTAACTTGCCTTGTTCCACAAACTCTTTTCCTTGCTCTTCTGAAAGGTTCTTTAATGCTTGGTTGACCTCATTTACTTGTTTTCCAAACTTCGGTCCCGCCTGTTTAAAATCAAGTTTTAATACATAAGAAACAAGTTTGTCGTCGTCTTGCTCCACGTTAAAGTTCTTCACATTAAGCTCATCTTTGATGACATCATGGTACGCTTCCCACTCTACATCTTCTTCCGTTACCACAAGCGAAAGACTTTGCAGAGGCTGCTTTACTTTTAACGAATGCGTATTTCGGATGCTTCGGCCTAGTTCAACTACTTGCAGTACCGCTGCCATTTCTTTTTCCAGCTTTTCGTTCACTTTCGTTTGATCACAAACAGGAT
The DNA here is from genome assembly GCF_056400385.1 of Priestia sp. P5_B4. NCBI lineage: Bacteria > Bacillati > Bacillota > Bacilli > Caryophanales > Bacillaceae > Priestia > Priestia sp. P5_B4. Next base: position 3,213 of record NZ_JBFULJ010000375.1, on the reverse strand, counting down.
AGTCTGCTAAATGAACGCTTTTCCCTGTGAGATTTTCATGAACATCATCCGCAACAAACGGCGTAAACGGTGCTAACAGCTGACTTAACGTCACTAACACTTCATGAAGCGTATCGTAAGCTGCTGCTTTTTCTCCGTCCATCCCTTCTGACCAAAAACGATCGCGGGAACGTCGTACATACCAGTTGCTTAGCTCTTCAATAAATGCCGCGATTTCACGAGCAGCGCTTGTAAACCCGTAATCTTCAAGATATGCTGTTGCTCGCTTAACCGTGCTGTGCAAACGCGAAAGAATCCACTCATCCAATTTTGTTTTTTTCAATTCATACGTTTGCTCAGGGTCATAGTCGTCAAGCTTGGCGTACAGAACGTAAAAGCCATACACGTTCACAAGCGTATCAATCACTTTTGATTTTGCTTCTTGCACGACCCGCTCTGAAAACTTCTTCGGATTCCAAGGTGCACTGTCTGCTAAAAGCGCCCATCTAAGCGCATCCGCACCAAATGTATGAATAAGATCAACAGGGTCTAGCGCATTTCCTTTACTTTTAGACATCTTTTGACCGTTTTCATCTAACACGTGGCCAAGAGACAAAACGCGCTTATAAGGCGCTTTTCCAGTAAACAGCGTTGAAACTGCCATCAAGCTGTAAAACCAGCCGCGCGTTTGATCAATTCCTTCTGCGATAACGTCTGCCGGGAACTGCTTTTGAAACAGTTCGCTGTTTTCGAACGGATAGTGATACTGCGCAAACGGCATCGAGCCACTGTCAAACCAAACGTCAATCACTTCCGGCGTTCGCTTCATTTCTCCACTACAGACCGGACACGTTAGCTGCACGTCATCTACATAAGGCTTATGAAGTTCAATGCTGTCAACCACGGAATGAGACGCATGTTCCTGAAGCTCTTTGATGCTTTTTGGCGCTACTTGATGCTGGCATGCTCCGCATTCCCATACGTTCAGCGGCGTTCCCCAGTAGCGCTTTCTGCTGATGTTCCAGTCCACCATATTTTCTAAAAAATTGCCAAAGCGACCGTGCTTGATATGATCCGGGTACCACGTCACGCTTTCATTGTTTTTCAAAAACTGTTCCTTCAACGCCGTCGTTTGGATAAACCAGCTTTCATTTGCGTAATAAAGAAGCGGCGAGTCGCATCGCCAGCAAAACGGATAGCTGTGCTCATGCTTTTCTTTATGATACAGCACGCCTTCATTTGCTAAATAACGTACGATATCAACGTCGCAGTYTTTCACGAAACGTCCTTGAAAAGGCGGCACTTCAGACGTGTACTGTCCTTTTTCATCCACTACGTTCACAAATGAAAAGCCGTTTTCTTTTACAACTCTGTAATCATCTTCGCCGTATGCAGGTGCTAAATGAACAACTCCTGTTCCGCTTTGATCCGTTACATAATCAGCCGTTACAACTTCATGCCCTTTTTCCACTTTCACAAAATCAAACGGCGGCTCATATGACATCCCTTTTAACTCATTTCCTTTATGATGAGATAAAACCGTATACTCTCCTTTTAACACCTTGTCTGCGAGTGCTTCTGCCACTATATACACGCTATCGCCTTGCTCAGCGCGGACATAACTCATCTCTTCATGCACCGCGAGCGCCACGTTTGACGGAAGCGTCCAAGGCGTTGTCGTCCAGCCTAAAAAATACTCATTATCGCGGTTTTTCACTTTAAATTTCACCGTTACCGTTAAATCTTTTACATCTTTATACCCTTGCGCCACTTCATGCGAACTTAATGATGTTTGACAGCTCGGGCAGTAAGGTGATACGCGGTGGCCTTTATAAAGAAGTCCTTTATCATGAATCGTGCCAAGCACGTTCCATACACTTTCAATGTATGAATTCTCCAAGGTGATGTAAGGGTCTTCCATATCAACCCAATAGCCAAGCTGCTCCGTGAACGTGCGCCACTGCTTTTYATACACAAACACACTTTCCTTACACTTATTGATAAAAGCTTCTACGCCGTATTTTTCAATGTCATGCTTCCCAGATATTCCGAGCTGCTTTTCAACACCGAGCTCAACCGGAAGTCCGTGCGTATCCCAGCCTGCTTTTCGAATTACTTGATACCCCGTCATCGTTTTATAACGGGCCACAACGTCTTTAATCGTCCGGCCTAGCGCGTGCCCCACGTGAGGCAAACCGTTTGCTGTGGGAGGCCCTTCATAAAATACAAACGACGGATGCCCTTCTCGGTTTTGAACCGACTGGTGAAACACATTTCCTTTTTGCCACTGCTGCTGGATACGCTGTTCGCGCTCTTGCGAAGACTCTCTTACATTCACTTCTTTCATGTGATACCACTCCTTTTAAAGTTAAAAGCACACAAAGAAACCCGTCCCTATGACTAGGGACGGGTATTTAACCGCGGTACCACCCTGGCTTCTATTGATCCGTTCATCAATAGCACTCAGCAACGTACAATCATACGCGTTCTTTTTAACGGTAGACTACCGTTCAAACTTACTTATAGTTCAGTTTGACTTCTCAGAGAGGATATTCCCCTGCAGCTTGAACACCGGCTTTCAGCTATCACCAGCTCTCTGTGGAACAAACTTGCAGCGTACTGATTCTCTTCAACGAATTTGTGTGCTTTTATTAGTAGCTATTGTATGCGGTTTGGAAGGGAATGTCAATGTTTTGAAATCCTTATTGAGATCAAAAGGTTTAGATCTAGGTTATTTTGTTTCTACACTTAACATTTGTTCGAGTTTATTACGCGCCGTTATCCCGTTCTTATCTTTCCATTCAGAAGTTCCGCTGCTTCTTCGCTGTGTCACAAACACTGCCGCAGCTGATATGGAAGAAAAAACTTGATCTTGCACCAGCACGTATCTACCATCTTTTATTTCTAGTACACCGTTTTCTAGAAAAGTATTAATATGGTCTTGCTGCCTTTTAAGTTTAGGTCCTTCTAGCTGCTGTTCGCTTGCAAGCAAAGCTCCTTTATAGACAAGAAATCCATCGCTAACATATTTCCCGGTCGCATACGCATCTCGGCGTTTACAATATAGAACATCCTCTACTATTACTGATTTTATATCTTTTGACAAGTGTGTCTCAACTTGAACAACCTTTTCTATCGGTTGCTCTGCTTCACTCTTTGGTATATAACCAGACTGTACAGCTTCACTTTCATATTCTCCTCCACTTGAAGCATCCGCAAAAATTGAAAATCCTA
>NZ_JBFULJ010000374.1:0-3614 GCF_056400385.1 Priestia sp. P5_B4 | reverse complement strand
GCGTACTAAGCGCATCTTCTTTTTTGTTAACTCTATTTTCCCTCCCTTTTTGTACTTCGTCTCATTTTTACGCATAAAGTAATAAAAAGGAGGGGGTTATGCTGTTTGATTATGAACAGGAGTTAACGATTCACCGAAAAGATGCTACTCAAAAGACTGCAGCGACTAATGCTGATACTTATAAAAACATAGACTGGGAACAAGTGAAATTAGAACAAAATCTTGCTGATTACCAAGCTCTTGTACGCGTACCTTTTCCTCTGATTTTCAAAAAAAATCAGCTGTATCCTGTATGGGATTTAAGAAAGTACGCTTTTTTATTTGAACAATCTACACCTGCTACTGTCCACCCTAAACTGTGGGAACAAGGAAAATTAAATGTACAAGCCGGCTTATATCAAGTAACTGAAAATATCTTTCAAGTAAGAGGCTTTGATATGGCTAATATTACATTTGTTAAAGGGAATACGGGATGGATTGTTATTGATTGCTTGACGTCAAGAGAAACAGCAGAAGAAGCACTTAAACTAGTAAACCAGCACTGCGGGAAGCGTCCTGTTAGAGCCGTTATCTTCTCACATTCACATATAGACCATTACGGTGGAGTTTTAGGAGTATTACCTGACTCAACACAAAATAAAACTAGTAAAGTTTATGCTCCTGCTGGGTTTATGGATGCGGTTATCGATGAAAACGTCACGGCGGCAACAGCAATGACACGAAGAAGTCAATATATGTACGGTATTCAACTGCGACGCGATGAAAAAGGCTTAATTGACAACGGTATCGGAAAAGAAATTTCATTTGGAACAATCACGCTTATTAAAGGCATAGAAGAAATCCGTCCTTCCGAACATCATTCTTATGTAAGTAAGAAAATTGACGGCGTCTCATTTCAGTTTCAGCTTACGCCAGGAACGGAAGCGCCTGCTGAAATGAACATCTATATTCCCAGTGAAAAGTCTCTGTGTATTGCAGAAAACTGTACGGCCACTCAGCACAACATCTATACGCTCAGAGGAGCAAAAGTAAGAGACGCAGCAGCATGGGCAAGATACTTGCAGCAAGCAATCGATTTATTTGGCCAAGAACTAACAACTGTATTTGGGGTACATAATTGGCCAAGGTTCGGAAACGAGTCGTGCATCACATATATCGAAAATCAACGAGATGTTTATCAATATATTAATGATCAAACATTAAGGCTCATGAATCAAGGATATACCATTGATCACGTCGGCCGAATGATGAAGCTCCCAGAAATCCTATCTCACGAGTGGTATACCAACGGTCTTTATGGAACGGTTAACCACAACGCAAAAGCGGTTTATCAGCGCTATATGGGCTGGTATAACAGCAATCCTGTCGATTTAAATAAACTGTTTCCTGAAGAGTCAGCTAAGAAGTATGTAGAGTATATGGGGGGAGCGGACAACATTGTCAAAAAAGCGCAGCGTTGTTTTCAACAAGGCGACTATCAATGGGTAGCTGAAGTGACCAAACAAGTTATTTACGCTGATCCTCACCATGTAAAGGCAAAACTTTTATGTGCAGACGCGCTTGAACAATTAGGGTATATAGCGGAATCTGGCCCTTGGCGAAATGAATATTTAACAGGAGCCAAAGAACTTCGTTTAGGTAATATACCGCTGCCTGCCAACATTATCACAAAAGAAGTATGGGATACACTTCCTTTAAAAAATATTTTAGAACTATTTAGCATTCGCGTAGATGGATTAAAGGCAGGTGCATGTAACTATCGTCTATTGTTTGTCATACCAGATCGTAATGAAGTAGCTCTCACAGAATTTAAGCATGGAATCTTTAGGTATCTCGGAGATACGCGAAAGAAAGCTGAGGTGACGGTAACGATGTGGCAAGATACCTTATATCGACTCACAACTACAAATGATCACTCTTATAGCTCGGTCATATTTGTTCAAGGAGATAAATCAAAATGGGATTTCTTTTTGTCTTGTCAGGATTCTATCGATCCAAACTTTAACATTGTGACACCTGTTTCTAAAAAATAGAGCATCTGATTACAGCTCAGAAAGCACATCGTTGACTTTTTGTTCAAAGCAGCTGTCGCATGTGAATATTTCTTTTTCTTGAAAAGATGTTAGCCTTTCTCCGCAGATGGAACAGCATTCTATACAGTGATTGTTTCGCTCTTGTTCTTTTCTTTCATGTAACATAGCACTTTCCTCCTTTGCGGTATAAATAGTTTGTCTTATTTCTTTAAGTATATACTAATATCAGCCTATGCAGGGAATATAAGGCTTGCTAATAGAGATTATTTATAATATAAAAGCGTTGCAAACTGGCACAGGAATTGCATGTTAAATCGTTGAGAAAATTCAATGATTAATATGGGGTGAACAGAATGTCCATTACAAAAACAGCTAGTGAATTAAAAAGAGAACAGCATCAAGAACAGGAATCACTTAATTTATTTTTATCTACTCAAACAGTTATTCAAGAAGCGCTTCAAAAGCTAGGCTATGGTGAAGAAGTATACCATTTATTGAAAGAACCGCTGCGCATGATGACGGTTCGTATTCCGGTTAAAATGGATAACGGATCGGTAAAAGTATTCACCGGCTACCGCTCTCAACATAATGATGCTGTCGGGCCTACTAAAGGAGGAGTACGTTTTCATCCTGAAGTAAATGAAGAGGAAGTGAAGGCATTATCCATATGGATGAGCTTAAAATGCGGCATTGTCGACCTTCCGTACGGCGGCGGTAAAGGCGGAATTGTATGTGACCCAAGAAACATGTCTTTTGGTGAACTAGAACGACTCAGCCGCGGCTATGTAAGAGCCATCAGTCAAATAGTTGGGCCTACTAAAGATATTCCTGCACCGGATGTCTATACAAACTCTCAAATTATGGCATGGATGATGGATGAATATAGCCGACTGCGTGAGTTCGATTCTCCTGGTTTTATTACCGGAAAACCTATCGTACTCGGAGGATCTCAAGGACGCGAAACTGCAACGGCTAAAGGAGTAAYCATTTGTATAGAAGAAGCTGTTAAAAAGAAAAACCTTAACTTGCAAGAAGCGCGAATTATTATTCAAGGATTCGGAAATGCCGGCAGTTTTCTCGCTAAGTTCATGCATGATGCAGGAGCAAAAGTAATTGGCATTTCAGACGCATACGGAGCTCTTTATGATCCGCTTGGTCTTGATATTGATTACCTGCTTGATCGACGCGACAGTTTTGGTACCGTAACAAATTTATTTACCAATGTGATGACAAACGAAGAACTATTAGAAAAAGAATGTGATATTTTAGTACCTGCAGCCATTTCGAATCAAATTACGGTTCGCAACGCTCATCGCATTAAAGCTTCTATTGTAGTAGAAGCAGCGAACGGACCGACTACGCTTGAAGCTACGCGCATTTTAGATGAAAAAGGCGTACTTTTAGTGCCAGATATTTTAGCGAGTGCTGGAGGCGTAACGGTTTCATACTTCGAATGGGTGCAAAATAATCAAGGATACTACTGGTCTGAAGAGGAAGTAGCTTACAAATTACGCAAGGTAATGGTAGATTCATTTGAAACGGTCTATCAAATCTCTCAAGAAAATGACGTAGATATGAGGC
>NZ_JBFULJ010000373.1:0-3644 GCF_056400385.1 Priestia sp. P5_B4 | reverse complement strand
GTATATGAGGCTTTATTTAAAAGTGAAATAGGGGAAGAGAATGATTCCACGGATGATCCTTTTATAGATATAGGCGATGGAGATGATGGTGGAGAGTAAATACAAAAAAAGGTCTGTCAACGGTAAATCGCAAGACCGTGAGGTCGAGAATTTAAGGAGTTGATAGACTCACTGTACCAAGACCCTCTTGGCACTCAAACAAACCCGTTTGTTTGACGCCAATCGGCGAGGGAGCCCCCTCGAAGGTTGAGGGGGTTGGGGGTGTTTGTAGAAGCCATTCCAAAGGGGCTTCCCTTTGGCAGGTGGTGGACAGCGTCCACGGTCTTGATGAAAAAGGGCATCCTTTTAGGATGCCCTTTTTCATTTTGGCGGAGCCAAACACAGGGAGGAATCCGACCGCCCACCTCGTAGAGCGCGCTCCCAATTTGATCGAAGATGAAAAATTGGTGTAGTGCGTTACACCAAATCTATAGTTGTGGTATGCTCTATCCAAGAATAGTGGTCCAAATGGGGATCTATAATAGCGAAATCAAGGGATATAAAAGTATAATCAATAAGAAGGAATATCTCAAGAAAGAGAATGAGATATAGCTAGAGACTGGTTACAAGGCCCATATAAGCTGTTTAAGCGACAATATAATAATAAATAAGGAATAAACACCAGAAAAAGAAAAAAACTTGTAGAAGCAAAATAAAAAGCTACCTCGGCAGTGGACGCGAGGTAGCTTTTTCACAGGGTTCAAACGTTTAACAAATATCGAAAAGATAGCTGCAAACAAATTATAGCATATTTTTTCCATAAAGACTACATTTTACCTTAAGAACATATGTATAAAAGGTAGCCTTTTTATACATCTTTCCTTCAATCACCTGAAGAGAAAACGTAGTCATATCAAGGATGTATAAAAAGCTGCATAAAGCAGAAATCGTAGCCTTATGAGAACCCTTATGCGAGAAGGGTTCTCTTTTTTGTGGTGTCTTCCGGAAAGAGACATTATGTTAACTACCTTTGTATACCCTATACATTCTGAAAACAGAAAAAACTACCATCGGGGAGTGAGGTAGTTTTTTCTGTTTCTGGATGTTATGCAATTGGGCTCTATAGGTTGATGCCTCAGGGCGCACAAAGCATCTTGGGTAGTTTGCTCGATTAAGATATAAATCATTCATAGAACTGTGTTGTCTCGTATCAGAAGCAGGTTTAAGTCTGTTTCTTTAGCATTTTAGGATATTTTTAGTTTTTCCAGAACATCCACCATGCTTTCTTGTGGCCTGTCTGTTTTCTTAGTTCTTGCATTTGTCTCATGAGTTCTGTGACTTGGCGATCTCGTCTTTCTATTTGAGCTTTACATTTTTGTAGCTCTTGTTCTTGAATTTCTAGTCGTTTAATTATGTCTTCATATTGTTTGAGGGTAATAACAGATTCTTGGATGCTGTCCTGACTGTCCTGTGTGCTGTCCTGACTGTCCTGGACACTTAGGACAGCGTGGACACACTCTGCTATAGTCATGCCACCTTGTTTGTGTAAATCTAACATAGCACTGAACATATGGAGATTATTTTCTGTGTAGATTGTTTTTCCTTTATTATTTTTAAAAGTAATGCCAACTTTAGTGAATTGGCTTTTGTGGTTTCTAAGAGTTGATGGAGTGATTCCTAATTTTTCAGCAAATGTAGAGCCATCGTATGTTCTTTCTGTAGGGACTACTTTTAACAAATCTATCCCTCCTTTGACTAAATCAATTATTCGTTACGAGGAGGTAAAAGTCCTGTTTGTCCTAACTGTCCTGGACGTCCTAACTGTCCTGGACGTCCTAACTGTCCTTTGTCCTGTCCGTCCTGTCCGTCCTAACTGTCCTGGACGTCCAGGACACGTAGGACGGACGTTTGTAATGCGTGGTTTGGTAAAACTATGAAACTTGTAAAACATAGCAAAGCAATGTATATTAAAAATAGAGTATGAAGGAGGTGAAAGTAATGAATAAAAATATCAATATGAATGTACGCTTTGCGGAAAATGAATCTAAGATGATTGATGATTTAGTTGCTTTATATTCTAAGGACTCTTTTATTCCTCCTACTAAGTCGGATATTATTCGTCATGCTGTTAATGAACTTTATAAAGGAAAAGTACTCGAAAAGAAAACTGCTTCTAATAAGTAATTTTGAAGAGGTGAAGAGATGTTTTTGGAGCTAAAAACAAGCTTAGTTTAAGCCGGCCTCTTCTAATAGCCGGTTTAAGGGTACATTTTTGGTTTACCACTACACAAAAAAAAGCTTTTGGTCCTTAGAGCTGCAAGGGTTATAGAAAAGGTCAAAAAAGGTCAGAACATGTGCTGTTTTATTTGTTTTTTAAAGGGGTGAGGATTTTTGGATGTTAGTAATATACTAGATATTCATTTTGATAGGATGACTGTATTAGGTGATTTAAATAGCACGAAGGTTTTTTATTTAAAGGAACTTATTAAGAGTAACGATACTTCAGTTATGGATAACAAGTTTCATGATTATGTAAGAGGTAAATTCTTAAACGACTTAGTTTACTTTGAGTATGACAAATTAAAAGCTAAATCATTTAATACTCGGAATTTTAGAATGGAATTTAACCCTAATAACTTAGATACCAGGCAAGTCGAATGGTTACAAACTAATGTTATACCCTTACTTTCTGATGTAGGTATTACTCGTTTGGATCTAGCCTTCGATGTTGATTTCGATTTGAGTGAATATCAATTCATACCTATAGGGAATTCAAGACAAAAGTCCACAGTTGAATTTAGAGACGCTGCAAGGAAGCTTGAAACCTTATATATAGGTAAACGTCAAAGTGATAAGATGCTTAGACTTTATAATAAACAGTTGGAACAAGAGAAGAAAGGGAATACTTCTAACTTACATACGTGGTGGCGTCTAGAGTTTGAGTTAAAAAGAGAGACGGTGGATGAGTTTGGTGAAGTTTTTGATACTTTACAAATAAAGAACCCTTCTTTGAACGAGTTGGAAAAGATAGAGGATAGAGCAACTCTTTATTATCTCCTGGATCATCCACAAGAATGGTCCAACCTCTCAAAAAGAAAAAAAGAAAAATATCGTAAAATGTTAAAGGAAATCAAAGAGGAAGATATTACACCTGTTTTCAAAAAAGCGTTAGAAAAGAAAAAAGCCGAGTTGGTGGCACAACTCGACAGCTGGTTCAAAAATCAATATAAAATTTTCGAGCATTGTTGATTTTGATAGCACTATTATAATCTAAAATACAGGTAATATTCCAGTAGTAAATATTACTGTTGGAGCTTTACAACGAGAATAGTGTCGAGAATTTAAGAATAGATATATAGCATGAATATAGATAAGACCGCCTTATACACTTATAGATAATGGGCGGTCTTTGTTATGTATATGAGGCTTTATTTAAAAGTGAAATAGGGGAAGAGAATGATTCCACGGATGATCCTTTTATAGATATAGGCGATGGAGATGATGGTGGAGAGTAAATACAAAAAAAGGTCTGTCAACGGTAAATCGCAAGACCGTGAGGTCGAGAATTTAAGGAGTTGATAGACTCACTGTACCAAGACCCTCTTGGCACTCAAACAAACCCGTTTGTTTGACGCCAATCGGCGAGGGAGCCCCCTCGAAGGTTG
>NZ_JBFULJ010000372.1:0-3644 GCF_056400385.1 Priestia sp. P5_B4 | reverse complement strand
CTATTCCTCTGTCTTCGATTCTCTATATCGTGTTTTTATCATCAATTATCTTTCTTATTTTCTGCGTCTTCCGCTATCAGAAAGAAACGAAATTTTATCAAAAACTAAAAGATGAAGAAGACTTCTTTGATTCTTCTACTCTTTCTCATCCACTGCGTCCGTTTGAAAAGATTGTTCAGCGAAACCTGATGCAACAATTAGAACAAGCGAAAAAAGATGGCGTGCAAACTCTGCTGCACGTGACGCAGGAAAAAGATGAACTGTTAGCTTGGATTCACGAAATTAAAACGCCGTTAACTGCGATGCATTTAATAATTGAACGCTTAGAAAATCGAGAAGTTAAAGCAAACTTGAAGTTCGAGTGGCTACGCATTCACTTTTTGCTTGATCAACAGCTGCATCAAAAGCGCATTTTCTTTATCGAAAATGATATGTATATTGAACATCTGAATTTAGAGTCTCTTATTTTCACTGAAATCAAAACGCTGCAAGCTTGGTGCATGCAAAAAAATATTGGGTTTGATGTCGACCTACAGGCAGAACGTGTACTGTGTGACGCAAAGTGGCTTTCGTTTATTATGAGACAGCTGTTAACAAACGCAGTCAAGTACAGTGAAGAATCTGATGTGATGATTAGAAGCTACGAGCACCGCGGTCAAGTATACATCGAGGTAAAAGATAACGGACGGGGCATTTCTCCTCAAGATATGCCGCGCATTTTTGAGAAAGGTTTCACCTCAACTACGCAGCATGAAGACAGCCGCGCTACAGGCATGGGCTTATATCTCGCTCAAAAAGCTGCGCACGCTCTTTCTATTCACATTGGCGTGCAGTCTGCTCTTAATGAAGGCACAACGTTTACACTTGCCTTTCCTAAATCAAATGATTTTGTGGATATGAAAAGCATGTGACAAAAATGTCACATGCTTTCGTTATTTGTTCGGTGAATCAAAGGAAAAGCTGAAGCCCTTTTTCTATAATAAACGTATCAGACCAAAGGAGTGAATACATATGAACATATTAGAAGCAACTAATATTCATAAAAGCTACGGAAATAAATTTAATAGACAAGAAGTGTTAAAAGGCGTAGATATTACGATTATGAAAGGAGAATTTGTAGGAATTATGGGCGCTTCAGGCTCAGGCAAGACGACTCTTCTGAACGTGCTTTCCTCCATTGATAAAATCAACGGAGGAACCATCAAAATCGAAGGAAATGAAATTAGCAGAATGAAAGAAAAGCAGTTAGCAAACTTCCGAAAAACGCATTTAGGCTTTATTTTTCAAGACTATAACTTGCTTGATACGCTGACAGTGAAAGAAAATATCCTCTTGCCTCTTTCCRTTGCGAAAACTCCTTCAGCAGTAGCTCACAAAAAATTTGACGCGCTTGCTAAACAGCTCGGCATCTATGAGCTGAAAGATAAATATCCAAGTGAAATTTCCGGAGGACAAAAACAGCGTACTTCCGCTGCAAGAGCCTTTATTCATGAGCCAAGCATGATTTTTGCTGATGAACCCACAGGTGCTCTTGATTCAAAAGCGGCCAGCGATTTGCTAAACAAACTGACCGAGCTTAATGACAAAAGAAGCGCAAGTATTGTGATGGTAACGCATGACCCAGTGGCAGCCAGCTATTGCAGCAAAGTCATTTTTATAAAAGACGGACAAATTTATACGCAGCTGTACAAAGGCGATCAAACGCAAAAAGCCTTTTTTGACGATGTTATGAAAACGCAAGGCGTGCTAGGCGGAGTTCAACATGAACATTAAGCAGCTGATTTTCCGCAACTTCAAAAAGAATGTAAAAAATTATTATTTATACGTTTTTGCACTAATTTTCAGCGCGGCTTTATATTTTGCTTTTGTAACGCTGCAGTATGACCCCGCTCTTGATGCAACCAAAGGTTCGATTAAAGGAGGCGCAGCGGTTCGGGCCGCTTCTGTTTTACTTGTAGCCATTGTTTCTATCTTTCTATTATATGCAAATACGATTTTTATTAAGCGGCGCAGTAAAGAAATTGGCTTATTTCAGCTAATTGGCATGACCAAAACAAAAATTTTCCGTATTTTGACGGCTGAAAATTTTATGTTGTATTTTGCCTCACTGATTATCGGCATTTTAATCGGGTTTTCGTTTTCAAAAGCGGTCATTATGATTTTGTTTAAAATCACGGATACAAAAGGCATTGCCAAGCTTCATTTTTCCGAAGAAGCCTTGATTCAAACGCTGATTGTGTTCGGCGCTATCTATTTGCTGATTATGACGATGAATTATCTTTTTATTAAAAGACAGACCATTTTGGCTTTATTCCGAGTTACTTCATCGACAGAAGGCAAAACAAAAAAAATCAGTATACTTGAAATTATTATTGGAATTCTTGGCATTATTTTTATCGCTTCAGGCTACTATATTTCTGCTAAATTGTTTGACGGATCTTTTACAAGCATGAATGCTTTGTCTATCGCAATGGTATCCATTTTAGCTTCGGTTATCATCGGAACCTATTTGTTTTATAAAGGCTCAGTTCGCTTTTTATTAAATCTCATGCGAAAAAGCAAAAATGGCTACTTGACGATTAACGACGTATTATCTCTTTCTTCCATTATGTTTCGGATGAAATCAAACGCGTTATTACTAACGGTTATTACAACCGTATCCGCTCTTGCTATCGGTTTTTTATGCTTGAGCTACATTTCCTATTACTCTGCTGAAAAGTCGGCTGGAGACTATGTACCTAACGATTTTGCTATCAATAATTCAAAAGACGCTGCTTCGTTTAAAGCCGCGCTGGATCGAAAGAAAATAGCATATACGGAAAAAAAGATCGACGTCATCCAAGTAAAAGCAAACGTAAAAAACATCTTAGAAAATGAACTAAAAAGTCCAATGGTGGACTCGTCCGCTATGATTTTTCCGATGGTTAGTGAAACATCCGTTAGTGGTGTAACCATAGCTCAAAATGAAACTTTATTTACCGGCTCTAATGATATGCTTCAACAAGCAATGGCATTTAAAGACTCCGGACAAATTGAGCTAAAAGGAAAGAAAAAAGTCGTCCCGCAAAAGTTTATAGGTTTAAACAGAAAATTTATCTTATCTACCTATTTTACAAGCGGTATGCCGGCTGCCATTGTAGATGATGCTGTATTTAATGAGCTAAAAAAGGATGCGGATCCTTCTATTCAAAAAGAATCTTCTGTCTACACTGGGATAGACATATTAAATGAAGATAACTTACCAAAAGCAAATGAGCTTTTCGGAGAGATAAAATTTAGCGATAATAGCTTAAATAACTCGCGTATAGAAATGGCAACGAGTCAAAAACAAAATATGGGTCTAATCATGTTCATTGTCGCTTTCCTTGGACTAGCCTTTTTAATCACATCAGGGTGCATTCTTTACTTCAAACAAATGGATGAAAGTGAAGATGAAAAGCCAAACTATACGATTCTTAGAAAATTAGGCTTTACCGAAAAAGACTTACTAACTGGCATAATGATTAAGCAGCTTTTTAACTTCGGCATCCCGTTAACCCTAGGCTTGCTTCACAGCTATTTTGCCGTACAGTCCGGCTGGTTCTTGTTTGGAACAGAGCTTTGGACACCAATGATTATCGTCATGATTATCTATACGGTCCTCT
>NZ_JBFULJ010000371.1:0-3648 GCF_056400385.1 Priestia sp. P5_B4 | reverse complement strand
GGGCTACTGGAGTGACTGGAATTACTGGAGCTACTGGAATTACTGGAGCTACTGGAGCTACTGGAGTGACTGGAACTACCGGAGTGACTGGGGCTACTGGAGTGACTGGAGCTACCGGAATTACTGGAGCTACCGGAATTACTGGCTCTACCGGAGCCACTGGAGTGACTGGAATTACTGGGGCTACCGGAATTACTGGGGCCACTGGAGTGACTGGAACTACTGGAACTACTGGAACTACTGGGGCTACTGGTCCTACTGGAACTACTGGAACTACTGGGGCTACTGGTCCTACTGGAACTACTGGAACTACTGGGGCTACTGGTCCTACTGGAACTACTGGACCAACTGCTAGTTCACCAACTTTAGCCTTTTCTGAAGTACCTGGAACAATAACTATCTTTCCACCTTTAAACACTGAGGTAACAGTTGCGAGTGTTACTCAAAACGTTCTGATTAATCAACGACTTAAAATTGATTATGCTTTGGCTGTTGAGATAATTACTACAGCGAACTGGTCATTTATACTCGAAATGCGATTATATAGAGGCACAACATTAATTGATACCAGAATACTTAATAGCAACGGACAACAAGCAGGCACTCACAGGTTTCCATTAGCTAATACACAGGTAGATATAGCTCCTGCTACTACAACTTCTACCTATAGTCTCAGACTCATTGTTACAACAGCTTCAAATGTTACCTCAGCTACGTCAATTAATCGAGATTTAAACATTATAACCTTTACACCCTAACATGCTATAGATGTTATTTTGGATAATCTTTAAGGATCACCTTTGGTTAAAAATTTATATTCAAAATAGTTATCACGTAGATGTATTAAAAAGGAACAGTGGAAAATTAGTTTATGATCAAGAGCTATATTCTAAGTATTACTCTGTCATTGAAAAGCTTTATAAAATAAAATCTCAAAATTGGATACAAGATCAGAAGCGAATTTGTTATTGTAGGTAAATATTAAATATTAACTGAAGATTTACTTTAGTGGGGGATGTGCTGACCTTGTAAAAACTCATTTAAATAAAATGTATTGCCCATGTTAGGGATGCAGAGATCTTAATTCCTTTTGAGGAAGAGCAAAAAAGAACTCCTCTGGGCAGCAGAGGGAGTTCTTTTTTCTTTTTTCTTTTATATAGCAAGCTATAAATTAAGAGAGTAAACCTGCGTAAAAGTAGTTACAAAAGGAAAGAAGGGCTAAATGTAAGGGTGATTTCCCTTTCAATATATAGAAATATTAATGTTTGCAGTTCATCAATAATGAAAGTGATTGTTTTTGAAGGGGTGAATTTATGGACGATATAACTGGGGAAAAATTTAGCTATCTTGACTATTGGGAAGAGAATTATTCGAATGGAGGAACTTCTGGAAAGGGTTCCTATGGAGTTTTAGCACAGTTTAAGGGAGATGTAATTAATCAGTTTATAAAAGAGAAACGAATTCATACAGTTATTGAATTTGGCTGCGGTGATGGAAACCAATTGAAATATATGAATTACCCTAGTTACTTGGGTATGGATATTTCACCGACATCTATAGATATATGCTCAAAGATGTTCAAAAAAGATAAAACGAAAAGTTTTCTTCTATATAACCCCAAGTATTTTATTAATAATGGATATTTCAAAAGCGATTTAGTAGTGTGTTTAGATGTTTTATATCATATTACAAATGAGGATGACTTTTGGAAAACCTTAGATGATATTTTTTCTTGCAAGCCCCTTTTTATTATTTTGTATACGAGGGTTACAAAACCGGAAGAGTTTGTGTATGGTATTCCAACGATTCAGGACCGAGATATCTTAAGTTGCCTATCTAAATACCAAGACTATAAGCTTATTCAAATTATTGAGCAAAAATATAAAGAATTGTCAGGGGCAAGTTTTATTGTCTTAGAAAAAATTTAGTAACATTATTTATTCCAAGATAAAGGAGGGGAATTATGAGTATATTCACCTCAAGATTTATTCTTAAAACTGACCCGTATTCAAAGTATTTTGTCTTTAACTTGCCAAATACCTGGGAGACTAGACCTTATGAATATGAATGGGCAAAGAATTTCGCTGAAACCGAAGATATTGTGTTAGATGCAGCTTGTGGACTTTCTCACCCATTGAAATTTTATTTAGCTGATAAATGCAAAGAAGTATATGCTTGTGATATTGACACCAGAATCTTATCCAAATCCTCTATCCTTAAGGATATTGAGGATACTTATGGAATCGTAGTGGAAAACTACTTTTTAAATCATTATTTCCATCCCATTCATTTTTGTCATTCCTCCTTATCAAAACTCCCATATCAAAATAAGAGTTTTGATAAAATCTTCTGTATCTCTGTTTTAGAACATTTAAGTAAGGATGATATTGAACAAACCCTTAAAGAATTTAGGAGAACATTAAGAGATGAAGGCTTACTTATTGTTACCTTTGACTATCCTGCTATTAATTTAGAGGAATTAAAGACAATGCTTGATAAGGTGAAATTTAAATTTTACAGTGATTACTCATTTGATAAACCTGATAATCTTTTAGTTTCAACAATATGGGGAGAGCTAAATTGTTTTAGAGCTATATTGATAAAAAATTAAGATGAATGTTTTAGTATGGAGATAAATTATTAAAACCATAGAGCGTGAAAATCTTAGACTAAAAGGGGGAAACACAATGAATCCATACGAACAATTAAAATTAAATAAAGAATTAGAAGCAATTGCCAAACAACGAATTGAAGTTCATAAAAAGCGAATAAAATTATCTGAGGAGTTAGAACGAGACTTTGATAATAAAGATCTTCAAAATAGAATTATTGAGTTAGAGGAAGAAAGCCAAAAACTTAAGAAAAAAAGTGAAGCTTTACAGGATAACTTTTAAGCATCCTTTCGGGATGCTTTTTTTGATTAAAGTAAGTTTAAAAAATAGATAATTTTACCGGAGCTGCATGTGTATATTTGTACGAACTACAGCTTTCCTACGTCGCCTCTAGGATTTTCTTCATAAATTTCCAACATCACTTATTTTGCTAGGATATCCAACAAAATAAAAAGGCAAAAGGACGTTGCTTCCTTGCCCCGTAAGCTTTTACCTTATTATAAAATGTCGCTTTTTTCATTCCTACTTCCTTCATAAATGCTACAACAGTGATTTTTCCAGACATCCATTCTTTATAAAGTCTATCCCAGTCTTTTGGAAAGGTGATGATGGTGCGACCAAGGTGTTTTCCTTTAGATTTAGCAATGTCTATACCTTCTCACTGATGCTGTAAAATGGTTGTTCTCTCTTGCTCAGCCATAGAAGTATAAACTTCTATAATGATGTTATTTATCATATCTACGAACCAATCTTGCCCCGTTGGTACGTCTTACATAGTGGTAGGTAAATCAATAATTTTGATTCTAATTCCTTTATTTTTAAACTGGTCTAAATATTTTTTTATTTGTGCTTTATTTCGTCCCGGATGATCAATTAATTAATGTACAGTGTGTCGCCATCTTTCATTGCTTTAAGCATATTTTGAAAGCCCTCGCGTTCCATGGCCTTATCACTGTATATGCACTTTTCACCCGTTATATAAGGTTTTATCGCTTCTAACTGTCTACCTAAATTTTGTTCATTTGTACTTACACGG
>NZ_JBFULJ010000370.1:0-3666 GCF_056400385.1 Priestia sp. P5_B4 | reverse complement strand
GTATAGGATTGATTCTGCTATCTGTCGCACTACTATTTCTTATATCAGGAATGTTTTTACGCAAAAAGAGAAAAAAGGTATGTAGCAACAGTTTGTTAATCGCAGGAACATTGATTTTATCAGCAGGTCTATTATTAATCACTGGTTTATATGATCCGTATGCAAAACATATTTAATAGCGTATTAAAGGAGAGTGAAAAAATTGAAGTTCATGTTTGCTGTTTTATTGATTATATTCGGCAGCATTTTAGTTGGGTTGACCAGTAACAGTCTAGGCGCGACAGGTAATAACATCATGCATTTAGCTGGAATTGGGTGCTTTATAGCAGCTATTTTTATAGTAAAAGGCAAAAAAGATACTAAACGCCGTACAAAAAGGGAATGCGATGTTTAATCACGCATTCTTTTTTGATGTGAGCAGTTCTAGGCCTTTGTCGTCCACTTTTTCTTACGATTATTATAAAATAGAAAGTAACAGCTATACATACAGCAGTAAGGTGGTATTTAACAATGAAACAATCTAGCAAAACGATCGGTATCGTAGCGCATGTCGATGCAGGAAAGACAACGTTTTCCGAACAGCTTCTTTATCATACCAAAAGTATTAAACAACGAGGAAGAGTCGACCACAAAGATTCCTTTCTTGATACCCATACGATTGAAAAAGAACGAGGAATTACGGTATTTGCCGATCAAGGAACTTTTTCATATAACGGTTCTACTTACTATTTAATTGATACGCCGGGCCACGTCGATTTTTCACCTGAAATGGAACGTTCTATTCAAGTGATGGACTATGCAATTGTTATCTTAAGTGCAGTAGAAGGAGTCGAAGGCCATACAGAAACCGTTTGGCAGCTGCTTCAAAAACATCGTGTGCCCGTATTCTTTTTCATCAATAAAATCGATCGTGTAGGAGCAAATCCTGAACGTGTTATAAACGATATTAAACATAACTTAACCCCCGATGTTTTTGACATAACGTCAGAGCTTATAGATGGCTCGTTAAGTGAGGAACTTATTGAATTTATAGCTGAAAAAGATGAAGAGCTTTTAGATGCATTTATGGAAGGCAAGAATGATCAAGCTTATTGGAAAACAACTATGCAAAAGCTTATTCAAACTAATCAGCTTTTCCCGTGTGCTTGTGGTTCAGCTTTACAAGATATCGGCATTGAAAGTTTTTTAGAGAAGCTCGATTTGCTAACAGAAACTCGCTACTCGAAGGAAGAAGCATTTTCAGGTCGTGTATATAAAATTCGGCAMGATGAAAACGGCATGCGCATCACGTTTATCAAAGCTCTAAGCGGGACAATGCAGGTGCGTGATGAAGTGGCTTATGAAAAAAACGGAGAGCTATACGAAGAAAAAATCACTCGAATTCGTGCTTATAACGGAAGTACATTTAAAAACGTAAATGAAGGTTCAGCTGGCGAACTTTTTGCGGTTACAGGGTTGTCTTCAGCATCGATTGGAGACGGTCTTGGAACATTAAAAGAAAGCCGCTCCTACGAACTTTTGCCTACGTTAAAATCAAAAGTTGTTTTTGAGCCTTCTGTTCATCCAAAAGAAGGAATTAAACTTTTTCAATTATTAGATGCTGAAGACCCTTCTTTACATGTGACGTGGGAAGAAAGGACTCAAGAGCTTCATATTCATGTGATGGGAGCAATTCAGCTAGAAGTCCTCGAAAAACTGATAAAAGAACGTTTTAATATAAACGTACAGTTTGAAGAACCAGAAATTTTGTACAAAGAATCCATTCAAAATACAGTGATGGGCTACGGACATTTTGAACCGTTGAAACACTATGCAGAAGTTCATTTGAAAATAGAAGCAGCGGAACGAAACAGCGGAATTACTTTTGAAAATGCTTGTCACGCCGACGATTTATCCGTGGGGTATCAAAATCTAGTCCGTCAGCATATATTTGAAAAGCCGCATCATGGTTTGTTAACGGGTTCACCTATTACTGATATAAAAGTGACATTATGTACTGGACGAGCTCACAACAAGCATACAAGCGGAGGAGATTTTAGAGAAGCAACGTACCGTGCACTGCGACAAGGGTTAGAAAAAGCAGAAAATATTGTTCTAGAACCGTATTATGATTTCAAAATTAAAGTGGATATTGATCAAATGGGTAGGGTATTAGCGGATGTTCAAAGTGCAAACGGTCGCTTTGATTCCCCTGAAACAACCGAAAGCAAAGCGATTATTACAGGCAAAGTTCCTGTTGCTACTTTTATGACCTATGGTTCGACGCTAGCATCTTTTACGCATGGAAAAGGAGCGATGTCTCTATTATTCGGAGGGTATGAACGCTGTCATAATGAAGCAGAAGTGATTGAACAAATCCGCTACAATAAAGAGGCGGATCCCGAATACAGTTCATCGTCCGTCTTTTGCGCAAAAGGACAGGGCTATACGGTTACTTGGAAAGAAGCAGAAGAAAAAATGCACTGTTTATAAAAAGCACTGTAGCGATTGCTACAGTGCTTTTTTCGTAGCAATCTTTGCAATCTTTCAACAGCTGTTTTCTCCATACCTTTACAATAAAAACCACATTATAGTATAGTTTACTTATATTTCTAAAAAAGAGGTGACAGAAACGTGGATGCTACTGTTAATACAACTAAAAGCGGTATAATAGGTGGGATTCTTGGAGGAATTTCACTTTTATATGTCATTATTAATACTTTATTGATCCTTAACTTTTTTACAGGACTTATTGCGGCTGAAAAGCTTCAAGGACTGCCTATTATCGCACCTATCTTTTTAGTTCCGCTCATGATTGTTCCTGCAATTATTGGTTTTTTTATAAAAAAAGACAAGCTCTGTCTATGGGCGATTATTTTAAATATCATCTTGTTTCTTGTACCAATTGGCTACCATGTCATCGGTACGTTAGTATTTGGCCCTTAATTAAAAAACGAACAAACTTCAATATAAAGTTTGTTCGTTTTTTTATATCATATGACCTTCTATAACCACTATTGAGCGGGAGCAGTAGCTGTACTGCTGTTTTCGTCTTTCACGATCATCCTTACGCCTTGTACAACCGCAATTCCTTCCCACTTATCAAGATCAGGTTCGAGAAATTCTAAAGCAAACGTGTGGGGACGTAATGACAGAAAAGAAGAGAGTGTGCGGACTTGAATAATAGGAACGCCGGAACGCAAAACGTCGAATTTGCGATCTGTTATATTCCCCGTAATTTCATATGTATCGCCATCGTTTTTGATATAAAGATACTTCTTTTTAAAAAAAGTAAATTTTCGCTGAATCATGCCAACTTCATTTCCGTGGGGATCAGAAATAATCAGCTTCGGCATAAGGGCAAACATTTTAGATTTACCTGTAAATATAATTTCTTCGTCCTTTAAAATCTCAAATTTATTAGCAATAGATAACTTATATGCGACATTTCCAATAACGTCTTGTGATTCATTATAGATAGGAGATTCACCTAACTCGAAAAACTTGTCTTGCAAGATAATCCCTTGTTTCTCCATTTAAAAACCTCCTTTAGAATATATTACCATATTTTTCACCCTTTGAGTTTGGTAAGACCATTTTCATGGGTATTATTAAATAAAGTTCGTCCTTACGTGCTACGGATAATGAGAAGAATGAAAATAGGTTTCAAAGCTCATAATGTGTAAA
>NZ_JBFULJ010000369.1:0-3669 GCF_056400385.1 Priestia sp. P5_B4 | reverse complement strand
AATATGCAAAAGAAAAGCAGGCAAAGACCATTTTAAGAGGTTTACGTGCAGTATCGGATTTTGAGTACGAAATGCAAATCACATCTGTAAATCGCGTATTAGATAAAGAAATCGAAACGTTATTTATGATGACAAATAATCAATACTCGTTTTTAAGTTCTAGTATTGTAAAAGAAGTAGCTAAATATGGCGGGAATATTTCTGAATTAGTTCCTCCCCCTGTTAGAGAAGCGCTTGCGGAAAAATTTGAACAGCTGTCTCAAAAATAAGATAAAAAAGAACGTGACGTTTTCTTTGCCGATAAGAAAACGTCGCGTTCTTTTTTTACTGGGAACGATGAAGAAACGTTCGTTTTGAATATATATAAATATAGCAGCACAGCGTAAAAATCGTTAAGAGCGGACCGTACACGTTTAGCCACTGCGATAGAATCGTAACGGACTCCAAGTGAGAAGAAACCGGCAGTGCTCCTTCAGATGCTTGAAAAGTAGTAATGGATTCTCGAAGAGGACCCCATAGAAAAATAGTGAATACTACCGCAAAACAGCCGTGAAAAATGCGTGCAATAAAAAACGGGAAAAATCGAATATCTGTTTCGGCGAGTATACTAGCCACTTGTGCTTGAACGGAGAAACCGCTGAAGCCTAATACAAAGCTAACGATGATAATTTGATGAAACAGCAGCGTGTCTGGCGCTTCACTTGCTAGACGGCTTCCTAGCGTGATTTCAAAAAGCCCTGAAATAAAAGGAAGGCTCAGTTCAGTCCCTATATGACAAAGGGAAAATAAATAAGCTAGACCGCTGCTTAAAACGGCCGTAATATGAGTAACATATAAAAGTTTGTTTAATACAGAAAATAAAATGATAAAACCGCCAATCATTAAGAGAGATTGAACAGCAGAAGTAACCGCATCTCCTAGAAGCTTCCCGATAGGACGCTTATCTTTTAAACGCGTTTTATGCATTTCATGAAAAGCTAACGATAAAGAAGGTTTTTGAGTTACTTGTCCTTTCGGTTTTGCTGATCCATAAAAACGCATTACCAGTCCTACACAAATATTCCCTATGTAATGAGAGAGAGCTAATATGATACCGACAGCTGGATTGTGAAAAAAGCCAACTGCCACAGCTCCAAAAATAAAAATAGGGTTAGATGAGTTAGTAAATGATACGAGTCTTTCAGCTTCTATAGCTGTTAGCTGCTTTTCTTGACGCAGCCGGGAAGTGATTTTTGCTCCTGAAGGAAACCCAGAAGCCATGCCCATTGCTAAAGCAAAACCCCCTACTCCAGGTACTCGGAATAAAGGCCTCATAAACGGCTCTAATAAGATCCCAATGAACTTCACTACGCCAAACCCAATAAGCATTTCTGAAACAATAAAAAAGGGCAGCAGAGAAGGAAAGACGACCTTCCACCATGTGTTGAGACCTCTTACTGAACCTTCTAGCGCTTCTTTTGGATATACAATAAGCGCAATAGCGAGAAGCGTTACGCTCGTCCCGAGCAGAAGTGTTTTCACCATTGATTTATTCAACGAACGATTCATCTCCTTTTCTAAGCTCATGTCATCTTGATATGAATGAAATGAGGAGTTTTAGGCAAATGTACAAGTTCTTCTATATATCAATATACGAAGCTATGCATCGACTTTATGCCTATGAGTAAGGAGAAAATAAATTCATACTGAATAACAAGGCGTCTTGTCACATTTGGAAATACAATTCATATACATAAATCAATGCACTTCTAGGATAGTCAAGGAGTAAAAAAACGTATACGCAGCAAGCGAAGAGAAAGAATTTCTTAAAACAACCTTCAGTATAGTATAATGCTTAATAACCACCGTGTATTGAGCAAAACATATCTTTAGCTTCATACTAAATGAACAAATAGAAAATGAAGAATAGTCCTACCGAATACAGGGCAACAATGATAGAGAAGCTCATCAAATGTTTTTACATTTTTAGAAGTCTATAAGGTAAAACGAGGGGGCAGGTAAAGTGGAAAGCCCAAAAATAGGAGTTGCGTTAGGCTCAGGTGGAGCTAGAGGTTTTGCACATTTAGGAGTAATCAAAACGCTAACAGAAAATAACATTCCTATTGATTTTCTAGCTGGCAGCAGCATGGGAGCTTTAGTTGGTGCACTATATGCGTCAGGTATTGAACTAGCAACTCTTTATAAAATGGYGCTAACGTTCAAACGAAAGTATTATTTGGATTTTACCGTGCCTAAAATGGGATTTATTACGGGAAACAGAGTGAAATCGTTGGTTCGCACCTTTACGCAAAATAGAACCATTGAACAGCTGTCTATACCGTTTGCCATTGTAGCGACAGATTTGAAAACAGGAGAGAAAGTGGTGTTTAAAAAAGGACCTATCGCTGAAGCGGTGAGAGCAAGTATTTCAATTCCAGGAATCTTTGCTCCCGAAGTAATTGATGGACGATTGCTTGTAGACGGTGGGGTAGTGGACCGTATTCCTGTATCGGTTGTAAAAGAAATGGGATCTGATATTGTTATTGGAGTCGATGTATCAAAAGCGAAAGTGAATGCAGAAATCAGCTCTATTTTTGATGTCATTATGCAAAGTTTAGATATTTTGCAAGATGAGCTAGTAGCTCATCGGACCATTGTTTCAGACATTATGATTCGTCCTAATCTCGATACTTTTAGTTCCAGAGCGTTTACAAACATTCAAGAAATGATTTCAATTGGTGAACAAGCAGCACATGAGCAGTTGCCTTCTATCCTACAAGCAATTGATCATTGGAAGGAGAACAAAAAAAGTGAAATCTAGAATTAGAATTTTGGTATATTTGGCTGTTATTGCAGTGGTGGCAATGCTTTGTTTTTATCCTTTGCCGTACTACATTACAAAGCCTGGAATGGCAGAAGAACTTGCGCCTATTATTAAGGTAGAAGATGGATACCATGAAAAAGGGACGTTTATGCTGACAACTGTAAGAATGGGCAGAGCAACTCCTCTTTCATATGGTCTTGCGAAAATACAGGACTTTCATGAAATTTTCCCTACAAAGCAAATTTTGCAGCAAGGTGAAAGCGATGAAGATTACTCGACAAGGCAATTACATATGATGGATACATCAAAAAATGCCGCTATTTCAGTAGCATACGAAGCAGCTGGAAAGAGCGTTTCCTATCTCAATAAAGGCGTATATGTTACATATGTCGTAGAAAATATGCCTGCACATGGAAAACTTCATGTTGGAGATGTAGTAACGAAAGTAGACGGGGAAAAAATTCAAACTGCTGAGGACTTAATCAACTACGTATCGACTAAAAAAGCAGGAGATTCAGTATCAATTTATGTAAAAAGAGATGGCAAAGAAAGCAAACATACTCTAAAAGTTAAAGCATTTCCTGACGAGCCGAAACGAGTAGGCCTAGGAATTGCCTTAGAAACGAACCAAGAACTAAAAGTTAARCCCGATATACATATTGATACTGAAAAAATAGGAGGGCCTTCAGCTGGACTGATGTTCTCGCTTGAAATTTATAATCAGCTTGTTAAAGAGGACATGACAAAAGGCCATCGCGTTGCAGGTACAGGGACTATCAATGATAAAGGAGAGGTAGGACCAATCGGAGGTATTTCGCAAAAAATTGTAGCCGCAGATAAAGAAGGAGCAGAGATTTTCTTTGCAC
>NZ_JBFULJ010000368.1:0-3675 GCF_056400385.1 Priestia sp. P5_B4 | reverse complement strand
GGTATGGAAGGAGCTCTTCCAAGCGTTGTTGGTGGATTGGTTTCCCATCCGGTTATTGCTGTACCTACTAGCATTGGTTATGGAGCAAATTTTAACGGATTATCAGCTTTATTAACTATGCTAAATTCATGTTCTTCCGGAATTAGCGTAGTTAATATTGATAATGGGTTCGGCGCTGCTTACAACGCTGCTTTGATTCACCGATTAATTCAAAAAGGAGCTAAACATAATGAGAACGCTTTATCTTGACTGCTTTTCAGGCATTAGTGGTGATATGTTTATTGGTGCACTCATTGATGCTGGAGGAGATTCAACTCTTTTAGAAGAGGAGCTTAAAAAACTAAATATTTCTGAAGAGTATAAATTAAGCTGGAGAAAAGTTGTGAAAAATGGAATCTCTAGTACGAAGTTTGATGTAGAACTATCGGAAACAGCTGATCACAAGTATGCTGATGGACATCAACATAATCATAAACATGAAGATATCCACCACCATCACGAACATGAACATAGCGATCATCACGAACACACCCATCACCATAGTCATCGTACCTATCAAGATATTGTAAAGCTAATCGACGGAAGTCAATTATCTCAAGAAGTGAAAGAAACTTCGTTAAACATTTTTAGGAAAATTGGGGAAGCTGAAGGTCTCATTCACGGTATTCCTTTAGAAAAGGTACACTTTCACGAAGTCGGAGCTGTAGACTCGATTATAGATATTGTAGGAGCTTCCATTTTGATAAACAAACTAGAAATTCGAAAAATAAAATCATCACCTGTTTGTGTAGGTGCTGGTAAAGTACATATTGATCATGGGATTTATCCAATCCCTGCACCTGCTACTTTAGAAATATTAAAAGGTGTTCCTCTTCAGCAAAGCAATATAAAAAGCGAGTTAACCACGCCTACAGGTGCAGCTATTGTATCAGTGCTTTCAGAAGAATTCTGTACAGTTCCTTCCATGACAGTACAATCAGTGGGGTATGGAGCAGGAACAAAAGATTTTGAAAAACATCCTAACGTGCTCCGAGTAATCATTGGTGAGGAAAATTGAAAGTCTGAAGTATCGTATCTCAAAGTAAACAAGAACTAAACGAAAGGAGAGACTATTTTGTCTTCACACATTCCTCCTAACTTGGAGCACATCGATCGTAAAATGATAAAAATGGAAGTGAATCTTGACGATATTTCTGGCGAATTACTGGGATATATTATGGACTTGCTTTTAGAGTCCGGAGCCAACGATGTCTTTTACACGTCTATTTACATGAAGAAAAACAGACCAGGTGTTTTGCTTCAGCTGCTTTGTGCAGAGGCATATGTAGATAAAATAAAGGAGATTTTATTTCAGGAAACAACAACTTTGGGAATTCGCTATTATCCATTGTCGGTTCACCGGCTGGAACGAGAATTCCATAAAGTAGAAACCGAATGGGGAAGCGTTACAGTAAAAACCGGACTTATGAAAGGTGAAGTTGTACAAAGGGCACCAGAATTTGAAGATTGTAAGTTCATTGCTGAGACTTACAGCGTTCCTTTAAAAAAAGTATATGAACAAGTATGGAAAGAGTTAAAGAAAAGAGAAAATTGATGCTTTAAGTTTGTGGGCTACTAACTGAAAAAGAGACATCTGAAAGGAGTGTGATAGATTTTAAATATTGAAACATCTATGTCTACTTCTTAATGAAAGGGTTTACAAAACGGAATTGTAAATGGGAGAAAGAGGGGATAGTTATATGGTATTACCAGTGGTTCCAAGTAAAAGGCCAGTAGTTACGGTTTCTAAAAAGCTAACTTTTAAAGAAAAGATGTCTTATGGTTTTGGTGATATTGGTAACGGACTTATGTTTGATATGGGGCAGTTATACCTTCTGAAATTTTATACAGATGTTTTGGGAATCTCTGCTTACTGGGGAGGGCTAGTATTTTTAATTTCTAAAATATTTGACGCGTTTGCGGATACAAGTGTTGGTGCATTTGTAGATTCAAGAACAAATATCTCAAAAAGAGGAAAGTTCCGACCTTTCATTTTATGGGGAACAGTTCCTCTAGCATTAATGACGGTCATCTCGTTTTTGGCTCCAAACTTTTCAGACACCGGAAAGATTGTTTGGGCATTTGCTACCTATATGGGATTTGGGCTAGCCTATTCATTTGTTAATATCCCATATGGTTCTTTATCTGCAGCGATGACACAAGATCCAATTGATCGTGCATCTTTGGGTTCATTTAGAGCAATTGGTAGTCAAACAGCCCTTCTTATTTCAGGAGTAGTGGTAATTCCTATTGTGCTACAGTTTGCTAATAAAGAAGTGGGGTACATCGTGGCTATATCTGTGATGTCAATATTGGGAATTTTGTTTCATTTAATTTGCTATCGTAATACTAAAGAAAACGTTATTAGAGCCCCAAGAAACGAAAAGGTGCCTTTATCTAAACTATTCAAAGCATTGTTTTCAAACCGTCCTCTTATTGTATTGTGTTTAGCAGCGTTATTCATGATTGCTTCTTCCAATATTCGCAACGCTGTTCAGTTGTACTATTTGGAGTATAATTTAAAAAGCCCAGAATTAATGTCAATACTTTCCTTTTTAAGTATAGGGCTTGCTGTAGTTGGTTCAATGTTCATCCCAGCAATGGTAAAAAGAATAGGGAAGAAAAATACATTCATGCTTGGGCTTTTAGTTTGCATTGCCTGTGATGTTTTAAATTTTATATTACCAACAAGTACAGTAACATTTTTAACTATTTTTTCATTAGGAAACTTTGCATTAGCATTTGCCCTTGGTCTACCGTGGGTAATGATTGCTGATTCCATTGACTATCATGAGTGGAATTCGGGAGAACGTACAGAAGGCATTGTTTACTCAACATACAGTTTCTTCCGAAAGCTTGCGCAGGCTTTGGCGGGTTTTATTCCAGGAGTTGCACTGAGTCTAATTGGGTACGTTCCAAATATTCAGCAGTCTTCAGGTACATTGTTAGGTCTTAAGGGGTTATTATTTATTGCTCCGGCGGCTCTTAATATTATTGGATTAATCATTTTATTTTTCTTTTATAACCTTACAGATAATTTATACAGTAAAATTGTTGCGGACTTGAAAGAGAGAAGCAACTTTAACTAAAAGAATTTGATAAAAGTATTTTGAATAGGAGCTAGTAAAGGCAATATTTATAAACTTTTATTAGGGAGCAGCTTGACATACTATTTTATAATACATGCACAGTAAAGGAGATGCGACATGAGTATTAAAGAGAATTATCAATTTACTTTCTTGAATGAAGCTAATAATATTCTTCAATTTGAACTAGCAGAGAGTAACATATACGCGAAAATTATGGTACTTGAAACGGACATTATCAGAGTTTTGTTTACAGACGGTGAAGAGTTACAACTAGATAAAACTTGGAGCGTCGCACCCGGGCAGGCAGATGTTCCATTGGAGGGGCGCAAACGTTTGGATACAAGCGGTTTTTCACTACCAAGCTATGAGTTTAGTAATAATAACGGTGAATGTACCGTAGAAACTTCAGCGTTAAAGCTTAATGTTGATTTAAATGGATTTAAGATTAGCTGGTTTTACCGTGAGGATTCTGGGTGGGTGAATTTTGCGAATGACCGAAAAACTCAGGCGTATAATTTTGATGGTTCACTTGGTGAGGGGATCGTTC
>NZ_JBFULJ010000367.1:0-3676 GCF_056400385.1 Priestia sp. P5_B4 | reverse complement strand
GCGTTGACCTTGCTCGATGTCGAAAGTCACTTTTTGACCTTCGTCTAAAGATTTGAATCCGTCGCCTTGAATTGCGCTGAAATGTACGAATACATCTTCTCCGCCTTCAATTTCGATGAAACCGAAACCTTTTTCTGCATTAAACCATTTTACTGTACCTTCAGTCATACTATTTCCTCCAGTGGTGGAATTAATCCACGCATATATTACTACCCTTGCTCAATCGTACTATTTCCAGATAAAAATTTCTATTGAAGAATATTTCTCTTCTTTCAATTTCATACCGAACAAAAATAATTAACTTTAGTGTAACATATCAATTTAGAAATAGCAAGTTTCTGTTCTAAGACAGGCTTTATCCTCATTATGTATCTGCTAAAAGCCTACGGGGCAGCTTTGAGGCTACCAACATTTCTGGATTGTGATGCGGCAGAAGGTTTTTATATTGAGCTAAACTTATCATGTGCACAAATGCACAAAAAATCTTTTATTTCATCAATTTGTTTTCTGCTCATTCCAAAGCCGTGTAATGGAAACGTTCTTCTTTTGGAAATCGATTTGATATACATCGGGATTTGTTAAACGCGACCATTCACCAAAGCCAAATTTCGGATCAAAATATCTGAGGATTAACGTCATCAAATTGCCGTGCGTAACAAACAGAGTCGTTTTCTGTTTTTCATTCATTACTTCTTTAAACAGCTCTAGAACACGTACCGTGGCTTCTTTGGTCGATTCTCCTCCGTCTACCTTAAAGTCTATGTCATCAAAAGTTCTTTTCAATACTTCTATCCAGTTGAAAAGAGGCTGTCCGCTTAAACGCCTTTCTTCTAGCCTTTGATCTATATGAAGAGGCAGACCGGTATCTTTTGCATAAGGTTCAATTGTTTGAACGGCTCGTTTGTACGGACTTGAAATAATTTTATCAATGGGATAACTCAGCTTGTTCAAATAATCCATTAACTGCTGGGCTTGCTGTATGCCTTGTTCCGTCAGTGATGCTTTTGCTTCTTGCCCTTCTGCTTCACAATGCCTAACTAATAAAAAAGTTTTCATACATCTTCCCTCCAGGCGCATCTAAATAACCATTAATTACAAAATAAGATAATAATAGTATATAATGATACGTGATTTATAGCTAAGGAGGAACAACATGATTCGTGAACGATCACTTTTGATAAAAGGACTCACCTTTTTACTAGCTGTTTTTATTTTAAACATCCCTTTTCCTAATTCAACGCCGCTCAGTCATTCTGTCTTTTCTTTTTTAGGTCTTCCCCTCTATGGAGATGAAGAAACAATGACGGGATTCTATTATGCTAACAATGCGTGGGCAATCATGCTTTTAATAAGTCTTTTTTTACTTTATAAAAGTTTAAACCGTCATCGTTTAAAATTAACAATTTTAGCTGCGTTCATCGTTACTTCTGGCCCTGGGTGTATGATTGAAGTCATGCAAAAGACCGTGTTGTCAGGAATGTATGCTGTTTCTTACGATGCTGAAAACAGCAACTGCACATTCGAGACTAATAAAAGAGAAACCATATTAACGGGAAATTGCAAGCTTTMCTTTGAAAATAACCGTTCAAAGCCTGTTACGTTTGAAGTAGCAATCGATAAGCGCGCTTTTTTTGAAGATGAACAGCCTTTTTTACAAATGATGAATAAGCCTAAACTTCATACCGTTACGCTAGAATCAAAGGGGTATCAAACTGTAGAAATTACTTCATCTATCCAAGTAGCTGATTTACCCTCTGAACTCTATATCGGGGAAATGAATAGCTTTCACGTCAACATTTATCAAAACGGAAAAAAACGTTATTTATAAGCATAGAAAAAGCCCTTATAGGGCTTTTTAAATGAGTGAATTACCAGCCAAAGCCTCCGCCGTAGCAGCTGCAGCCGATGATCACTAATAAAATAAATAATACAACTAATAAAGCAAAACCAGATCCATATCCACATCCAGCGTTTCCAGACATACGAACACTTCCTTTTCTTTAGTTACTCTTTCCTCAAGAAAAATGCCGCTTGCATTTCGCTTGAGTTGGATTATCTTATGCCTGAACACGCCCTTTTGACTCTGGTTTTTTCTTTTTTCTTTTTCCTTCTTGCCATGCACCTCATTAATAAAAGAAGAAAACAGCCTAAGAAAAGCGCTGATTTCGGTTCTTCTTTTCTGTCCAAAAGAGATTAAGACATACAAAATTAATTCAATCTAAAGACGAAGAAATGAGATCCATAAGCTGAAACTTACGTTCACCATATCAATAAGAAAATCCGAACGCGTTACATTCATCGTTCGGATCTTCTCCTTAAACTAAAATGCTTTTCAGCCTCTCTTACAAAATCATTTATTTCACTAGCTTACGTCTTTCAGAAGACCTTACTTCCGTACGCTTACCGATACCTAATACATAGTAGCTCAGCACAACAATAGCTAAAAAGATAATGCCAACAATCAGCGATATGCGCGTTTCATCATTAAACCACATGCCTACAAGCACCATAAGTAAAAACGCGATGGTTACGTAGTTCGTCACAGGAGCAAAAGGCATTTTAAACGGATGTTGATCCATCGCCGCTCCTTTTGCTTTTCGAAAACGAATTTGACTGATGAGAATCACAAACCACGGAATCATACCTGGAAGCACGCTCGCACTGTACACGTACACGAAAACGTTTGGCGGTGCAATATAATTTAAGACAACGCCCGCCGCTAAGCCTATCATCACCGCAACGGTACTATAAATAGGCACACCGTTTCGAGAGACCTTTGTGAAAAAGGCTGGAGCCTGACCGTTTACACCTAGCGTGTAAAGCATACGTCCCGCACTGAAAATTCCGCTGTTGCACCCAGACATGGCCGCTGTGATGACGACAAAGTTGATAATGCCCGCCGCTGCTGTAATTCCTACTTTAGCGAACGTAGAAACAAACGGACTGCCGAGTGAATCCAGCTCGTTCCACGGATACACCGTTACGATCACAAAGATGGCGCCGATATAAAAAATTAAAATACGCCAAATTAAGCTTTGAATTGCACTTGTTAACGTTTTTTTAGGATCTTTTGCTTCTCCTGCTGTAATTCCAATAAGCTCTACTCCTTGATAGGCAGCAATAACAAGGGACAGGGCAAAGAAAAAGCCTGACCATCCGCCTGTAAAGAAACCGCCGTTTGCCCACAAATTCGACAGGCCAAGCGCTTCGCCGCCGTTTCCAAGACCGAAAAAAATAAGGCCAAGACCGGCAATAATCATGAGAACAATCGTGACAATTTTAATCATTGCAAACCAAAATTCAAACTCTCCAAACGATTTCACCGAAATTAAATTGGCCCCACCAAGAATGACCATGGCGACAATTCCCGGAACCCACGCCGGTAAATGCGGGAACCAGTACTGCATATAAGCTCCGACTGCAATAATCTCTGCCATGCCCACAATCACCCATTGAAACCAGTTGCTCCAAGCTGTGATATAACCCGCTAACGGATGAATATATTTATGACCGAATGTCGCAAACGAACCCGTACTTGGCTCTAAATAAAGCATCTCACCCATTGCACGCATAATAAAGAAAATAAAAACGCCGCAAATAGCATACGCAAGCAGGACGGATGGCCCCGTCCATTTAATAGTGCTTGCTGAACCCATGAATAACCCTACCCCAATCG
>NZ_JBFULJ010000366.1:0-3691 GCF_056400385.1 Priestia sp. P5_B4 | reverse complement strand
CCCTTTTAAGTGATAAATATGGATTTTCATATTAGATTATCCAAAAGAGCTCCGCTTCGAATTGAAGCGGAGCTCTTCGCTATTTTAGAAAGCAGAACTCATTAACGCACCTGCTTTGTCAGGAAAATCGATAAAAGGATTTCGGTTGCCTTGCAACTCAAAGATTGCTGCATTGCGATGTTTTTCATAAAGTGAAACAGTAAATTCTTCATGCCATTTTAGTAAAAGAGGAATATCTACTCGCGAAGAGTCAATTTTATTATGATAGCGAATTAAAAAATAAAGAGTTGATCGAGCCACAATTCCTTTTCCATATTCAGGTTCAAACTTACCTTTTTCTGCTTTGCCACATCCTTCTTTCACATCTGATTGCTTTACTTCCGGCGTATAATCCGCGAAGTCAATATAAGAAGAATTACCTCTTCGACTGTTACAAGAAGGTTCACACGCAAATAAATGATGCAAATCGCCTCTCATAGGCTCTTGTTTCCCAAACCAAGATTGTGGGACAACGTGCTCACAGTTTAGCAGTATATCATTGCTTGAAAGAGAGGAGTTACTAAGCGACTGAAGTTGATCAATATCTTGCTGTATAGTTTCTAACGGATCCATCCCTTTCCCTGAGTACAGACTTTTCAGCTCCCCATTCTCCTGTAGATCCACCCAGGGATATACATATTTATGCGGCGAATAACTTAGCAAATGCTGATGCGTTTCCTTTAACAACGTTTGCATGGTTTCTCTTTCAAAGAGCGTATCTTGATAATAAAGATTTTTATTTTCTTCATCTGTCTTTTCATCATAATAACTTCGATTGTTTGCGTATTCGTGATAAAGAGCTTTTGCCTGCTGCTTTTCCATCATTAGCATATCTAAACTGCTTCTCATCCGATCACCTCTGAAGTCATTTGACGTTGAATTTCACGCAACAGCTTTTCAACAACGGTCAAGTGCACAAATCCGTTTCCTACTTCTCTTGGTGATTCATTTAATGGAAGGGTTCTTCTGATTAACTGTGCATAAAGCTCTGGTTCTGTAAGCTCTCTTCCAAACATTTCATTTGAAAGAACTTTTATCAATCCTAAGGCCCCTGCTACGTGAGGTGTTGCCATAGAGGTTCCGCTCAGTGCGGCATACTTTCCATTCAAGTAAGTTGATACGATCTTCTCTCCCGGAGCTACTACATCTACTTCGTTGTTTGAGTTGGAAAATACCGAAGATCGTTTCTCTGAATCAACAGCTCCTACGCTAATCACTTCATTATATGAGCCTGGGTACGCAAACTCATCTGTGGAGCCTTCTCCATCTCCTTCATTTCCCGCTGCGCAGACAACTAAAATATTCTGATCAACAGCATCTTGAATCGCTTCATGTAGCTCAGGCACATCCGACGGACCTCCAAGCGACATCGAAATGATATCTACTTTTTGCTCGATGGCGTAGTTAATACCTTGAATAATCCACTCGTATTGACCTGAACCATTTCCATTAAGTACTTTTAGGATAAGTAAGCCCACTTCAGGAGCCACTCCTACAACACCCGTTCCATTATGCGCTGCTGCAATTGTGCCTGCTACGTGAGTGCCGTGACCATTATAATCTTGAAAAATATCTGGATTTTGTTGATCATCTTGTGTAAAGTTTTTTCCTCCAATAATCCGCTCCTGCAAATCTGGATGTGTAACATCACAGCCGGTATCCAAAACCGCTATGGTTATTCCCCGTCCCTTTGTTTGCTTCCATACTTGCTCTGCTCCAATTAGAGCGACTCCTTCTGGGACTTCATTAAATTGATTCAATTGTTCAACTACTTGAAATGGGATAATGCGCACTTTGCTCTTCATTCAGATTCCCCCTGCAGGATTAAATGGAAGCTAGTTCATGGTGGGATCACTTTTAATCGCTTATTTTTGGAGCTTACTCATCGAGGTTTGTTGCTTCTAAACTTATTATAACACAAAAACAGAACACATGTTTGTATTTTTGTGAATTTTTTTGCAAATAAATAAAAAGCAGAAGCGGAAATTCCGCTTCTGCTTTTTATTTATTGTTGGTTTTTAGAGGAATCAGGAACGGCACATTGACCATCTGCACAAAAGGCATCATCTGCGCCTTCTGGAGAAAGGCTCTTCAAAGCCGGAGTCGGATTTTCTTCTTCCCATACTTGTTGGAGAGCTCCTACAAATGTTTCGACTGGCTGTGCACCTGAAATCGCATATTTTTGATTAACAACAAAATATGGAACACCGCTAATGCCATATTGCTGAGCCGTTGCTTCATCACTGCGCACTTCATTTGCGTATGCGTTTTTATCCGCGAGAATTTGACGTGCTTCTTCTCGGTCAAGACCTGCATCTTCTGCAACAGCAACCAGCGTCTCTTCTTCACCTAGATGTTTTGATTCAGTAAAGTATGCATATAAGAGTTTTTCTGTAATAGCTGCTTCTTTTCCTTGAGCTTTTGCAAATTTAGCTAAGCGGTGAGCATCAAATGTATTAGTTGGCTTCATATCGTCAAAATTAAAGGATAAGCCCACACTAGCTGCCTGCTGTCCGATTCCTTCATTTGCTTGCTTCGCTTGTTCAATCGTCATTCCATATTTAGCAGCAAGAGCTTCATTAATTGTTTTGCCAGTATTAACTGGGGCGTTTGGATCTAGCTCGAAACTTTTAAATTCAACCTGCACATCATCTTTGTGTGCAAATTGCTGAAGCGCTTGCTCTAATCGGCGCTTTCCAATATAACAAAAAGGACAGACAAAATCTGACCATACTTCTATTTTCATCGTGACACCTCTTCAATTCAAGATAATTCTTATCGTAGCATACCTTTGAAGAAACTCCATCATAACTTGCTCACACAAAGCAAAAAATACGGTGTTGATTTACATACTAAGTATATTAAATCAACACCGTACTTTTATCTCACTTATTTTAAATTCATTGCTTTTAGAAGAGCATCATGTAAATACGTATTTTCGTATACTCCAGTAAATCTTTCTGAGCCGGCACCCATTGCACTTAAAGGAACGTCTGATGACGTATGCTCTTCAGTTGTCCAGTCCGCAACGAACTGCTCTTTTGAATGAGCGATTGCAAATGGCCCATCTTCTTTTGATACTTCATCTCCACCGTTATCTTTATTGTCTACTTTTTCAAGTGCTAAACCTCCGGTTGCATGGTCAGCTGTTACTAATACGAGAGTGTCTGGGTGTGTTTTAGCATAAGCTTTAGCCATCTTCACCGTATCATCAAGCTGCTTACCTGCTTTAATCATGAGTTCAGCATTATTATTATGAGCCATTTCATCAATGGCTTCCTCTTCTACTACAAGAAAGAACCCTTTTTTATTTTGTGATAGCGTATTGATTGCTTTTTTTGTMATGTCTTTTAGAGATACTTGAGGGTTGTACACATCATCTTGGCCTTCAGGAGCTTGTTGAAACATTTCTTCATTAGCAAACAGACCAAGCAATTTTGTTCCTTTAGCATATTTTAATTCATTTTCGTTATTAACGTATGTATACCCAAGTTTTTGTGCTTTGTTTACTAAGTTTCCTTGCGTTCCTTTGCTTCCTTCAGTTTTATCTTCTGGCGGGGCATCTGGATGTGCACCTTCATTTCCTTTTGTGTACCAATAATCTTCTCCGCCACCTAGAATCACATCTATCTTACTGTTTTCAAGATACTGC
>NZ_JBFULJ010000365.1:0-3717 GCF_056400385.1 Priestia sp. P5_B4 | reverse complement strand
CTTTCAATCATCTCCCATGAAGGAGAAGATCCTATCCGGTATTAGCTTCGGTTTCCCGAAGTTATCCCAGTCTTACAGGCAGGTTGCCCACGTGTTACTCACCCGTCCGCCGCTAACGTCATAGAAGCAAGCTTCTAATCAGTTCGCTCGACTTGCATGTATTAGGCACGCCGCCAGCGTTCATCCTGAGCCAGGATCAAACTCTCCGAAGAAATGTTTGACTTGCTCAATTTAAAAAATAAAAATTAACGTTGACGTTTGTCGCTTTGTTCAGTTTTCAAAGTTCAACCGCCGCTCTTAAGCGACTTTTTAATCTTACCAGTTTATCTCTTTCTTGTCAACAACTTTTTTAAGAAGTTTTTTCAAGTTTTTGATAAATTTAGTATCGCTCATTGGCGACGTATATAAATTTACCACGGATATTTTAAAGCGTCAATAGATTTTTTAAAATAAATCGTGTTTTTTTAGAAAAACCTTTTATCAAGGCTATAAAGTCATATGTCAGGGTATCTACACGTCATAACCGCACCGTATCAGATACCCTTTATCCTCTCTATCATTTCGCCACATAGTGTCTATGGTACAAACTCTTTCCTTTGGTTTCTACTTTTTTTACCATAATGATATCTTTTTCAATTAAAAACTCAAGAAGTATTCCTAAATCAATAGCATAAGGGCGTATTTCGGGATGATGAACCAGTTCATTAAACGTCCATTCCTGCTTTGCGCTTTTCATAATATGAACAAGATGCTTGGCACCTAATTCAGTTTTTTTATTTACTAGAAATTCACTTGCTAAGAAAAGCAGCTCTAAACGCTTGCTAACCTCTTCTTGGCTAATAATTAGCTCTTCGTAAAGACGATGAATTTCAGGTTCTATTTTTTTCACTTGGTTCCACACTGTCACTTCTGGATGAAATCCATTTTCCAACACAGACAGTCGTGCTAAATGATGAAGAGCATGAATGACATGATTGAATGCATCTAAATAATGATTAGACGCATAAAAGTCTTTTCCTTCTTTAAATCGGCGAATCAACTTAGCAAACTCGACACCTATTCTCTTTGTCCGATCTTCTCTAGGAAAATCAATTAAGCGTTTCTTTAAGTTTTCCATATATTCGTTTCGATCAAATAGCACTTTACCATTTAAGATCCAATCAATAATACGGCGGTTCGTCCCATTCATAATCCATTCACTCATTTGCTGTTCAGAAGCCATATAAAGTGCCGCACGCTCATTTTCATATTCGTATTGTTTAATAAAAAGAGAAGTTTCTGTAGTTTTGGTCACAATAAATAAGATAGCATCCAAATTATCCGTCACTGGAGATTCTGATTTCTTTTTTTCAATCAGTAAAATACCTAGTGTGTCTTTATTGCTAGCTCTTTCTTGATATATCGGCCGTAAAACATCTTCCATTTTGAGCTCTCCTAACTGTAATAAACAAATATTTTTCAAAATTTTAAAGGCTATGGACTAAGATTTCTTTTTTTATTATATACGATGTATAACGGATATCCCACTCAGAATTATGGAAATCATTCAGAAAGCTCAAAAACCAACGATAATTTTCCGAAGATTCAATTTTTATCATCATTCATTGTCTCACTCTATGATATATTGGTAACAGGGGGGATACTGATGGGGATAAAGTATTCAAATAAAATTAACAAGATTCGCACGTTTGCACTCAGTCTGATCTTTGTTGGTTTCATTATTATGTATGGGGGAATTTTCTTTCGGTCTTCAGTCTGGCTAATGACTATTTTTATGCTTTTGGGTTTGCTGTGCATCGTAGCTAGTACCGGCGTTTATTTCTGGATTGGCATGCTTTCTACAAAAGCGGTTCAAGTAACCTGCCCTACATGTCAAAAGCAAACCAAAATGCTAGGGCGCGTAGATATGTGTATGTATTGCAACGAGCCGCTTACGCTTGACCAGTCTCTTGAAGGAAAACAATTCGACGAAAAGTATAATAGAAAAAAACAAAAAGAAAGCTGATAGTATCACTACTATCAGCTTATTAATGCGCTTTTTTAGCCGTACAATCAGGACACGTTCCGTAAATTTCCATTCGGTGGTGACTAATATCAAAGTCAGTAATATGAGCAGCCAGCTTTTCTACTTCGTCTAAACCAGGATAATGAAAATCCACAATTTTTCCGCAGCTTTCGCAAATCACATGGTAATGCTCTGTTGTAACATAATCAAACCGGCTTGATGCATCACCGTATGTTAGTTCCTTTACAATACCTACTTCGCGAAATACTCTTAAATTATTGTAAACGGTCGCTACACTCATATTTGGAAACTTACCTTCCAGCGMTTTATAAATATCATCTGCTGTTGGATGTGTCATTGAATTGATTAAATACTCTAAAATAGCATGACGTTGTGGTGTAATACGAACGCCAGTACCTTTTAACGTTTCAAGGGCTTCTTGTAAATGATTTGACACGTCATGCACCCCTCTTCTGTAAGTATTATTACTTTATAATTCTTATAATTAGTCTACATGTTTTACCCACGTTTTGTCAACTTGATGCCTATTCCTATTTTATGTAACAAGTAGAAATTTTTCATATATTTTATGCAAAAAAAGWAGTGTGGAATTCAATCCACACTTTTAAATATATTAACATCTGAGGAGGTATGCCCTACACTGATATTGTATGTTCAAAGACTAAAACTGCTCTAGTTATCTGCCTGTTTTTATGCCATTTTTTCTTTAATAAATGATAAAGCTTCTTCCACATGCCCTTTCACTCGAACCTTGCGATATTCTTTTACGAGCATTCCTTCTTTATCAATGATAAAAGTGGAGCGTTCAATGCCCATATATTCTTTTCCAAAGTTTTTTTTCAGTGTCCATACTCCATACTCTTCAGCTACGCTGTGATCTTCGTCAGCTAAAAGTAAGAATGGAAGGCCGTGCTTATCAATAAACTTATGGTGTTTGTCGATTGGATCCGGGCTCACTCCTAGAATCACCGCATCTAGCTCTTCAAAATTTTCATGCTGATCTCTGAAATCACAGGCTTCTGTTGTGCAGCCTGGCGTCATATCTTTCGGATAAAAATACAGCACAACGTTTTTGCCTTTCATCGACGCTAGTGATACTTGCTCTCCATTTGTAGACATCAATACAAAATCGGGTGCTTTTTCTCCAACTACAGCTGTCATATTTATCTTCTCCTTTACGCTTTTCATTTTCTTTGAATAGCGTACCCAATATTAGATAAGATGACAAGTTTAAGTACGGGTAACAGTCCGCATCACAAAGATTGCAGGCATAATATAGCCGATAAACGCTTCAAAAGTTGCAAATAATTTCCCAATTCCAACCGGATACATATCTCCGTAGCCTACTGAAAATAACGTCGCTGCGCTGAAATACATACTGTTAAACAGGGTATAGAAATAATGACCTTCATGTTCAAACCCTCCGCTTAATACTGGAATACTCCCCATCTCACATACTGTATAAATAAGGCTAAATCCCAATAAAACTGTAATATATGAATAAAACAAGACAAAGAAATGACCAATTGAGAAAAAATGAAATTCTCCAAGTTCTTTTTCAAAGAGAAACTTCATACTACCAATTACAAAAACAATGATAACGAGGATTAGAAAAATAACCATCATTCTACTCCTTTAATTTATACTCTACTACCACTATACGCGCCTTCTTGTCCATTCATTACTTTACT
>NZ_JBFULJ010000364.1:0-3717 GCF_056400385.1 Priestia sp. P5_B4 | reverse complement strand
AGGCTTTGACCGCTATACTAAAATTGCGCTGAGCGTGGGGCTGATGCTGCTGTTTTACGGAAGTGCGTTTGTAGTGAGAAAGCTGCTTCCTCAGCAGGCGTTTTTAAGTCACTGGACTCTTTTGGCCGGCGCTCTTACATTTGGATTAAGCATCGCGCTTCTTTCTCAAATTTACAACACGCACGCTGAATCGTACTGGCTGTTTTTAATTTGGCTTGTGCCGGTTATTTTGTTTAGCTTTTTTACAAAGTATCAGCCGTTTTGCGTGTTATCGTTTGTTTTATTTCAATTCACCATGGCTTTTTTTATTTCACCAACAGGTGCAGTTTCACAGCGAGGCGAACACGAGACGCTTTTACTTTACGCAGGAATGGCGTTTGTGAACTTACTCATCTTTTGGATCATAAAAAAGAAACAGCGCTCGTCTCCTGTGATCATGTATGCAGCGTTTTGTTTGTTTCACTACATTTTTTTAACTGTTTCCCTGCCGGATTTCACAGGCAGCTCTAGCTTACGGATTGGTCTTATTATTTTTTATTTACTGTTTTTACTAAGCTCCTTTTTTTATTTTTCAAAAGTGGAGCCGCAAAGGTCGTTTTTAGGGATTTCCATTGTGGCATTTGCTTTATTTGTTATTGAACAGTTTTTCTCTTTTATTTTTAAACACTACGCTGAATGGTCACTGTTCTTAGCTTTAGGATTCGTGATTTTGTTTATTGGTGCAAGCGTATGGTTTGTCAAATGGCTTACTGCCAACACGTCAGCACAAAAAGCCTCGCTCCGCGTAATCAAACGAATAGCGGTGATTGGGATTACGGCCATTGCATCGGTGATCGGCAGCAGCTCTTTAGGAGGACTTGTCACACTTATTACAGGAACGTACCCAACGAACGGAATGCTTGTGATTGGCGTTTTGCTGATTGTGGCATGTTATTTGATTAAAGCAGATATTCCAACGGTGAAATATACGCTTTTAATGATGGGCGTATTAATTAGCGGCGGCGCTTCTTTTTTTGTGAACGACATTCTGTTTTTTATCTATGTCATCGCACTTGTAGCGCTTTTAGTATTCACGAAGCATACGCCCGTTCGCCTGTTGCTTTTTGTGCTAGTGCAAGGGCTTCTGTTAATAAAGGTTCCGACTGCTTACTATGACACTATCAAAACAGATTATGTGCTGCTCGCTTTGTTTCTATTAAATGCCGCTGTGTACGCGATAAACGTACACCACGCGTTTAAAAAAGCAGCGCTGCTTCTTGCTTTTATCTTTTTACTGTCGCTGACTGAATTAAGCGAACCGTCTTTTTTAAATATCATTTACTGCACGGTGTTTTTTGTGATTTCGACCGTCTTTTTATTTGTGACGGTACGAAAAGAGCCAAAATATGATTTTATTGTCGGCATGATTTTCTGGTTTGTTTTTTTAGCGATGAAATATTACGACTTTGTGTGGGATTTATTTAATAAATCACTTGTGCTCGTTATTTTAGGTCTTATCTTTCTTTTCCTAAGCAGGAAATGGGACCTGTCAAC
Source organism: Priestia sp. P5_B4 (assembly GCF_056400385.1). Lineage (NCBI taxonomy): Bacteria > Bacillati > Bacillota > Bacilli > Caryophanales > Bacillaceae > Priestia > Priestia sp. P5_B4. The sequence continues at coordinate 2,184 of NZ_JBFULJ010000364.1, read as the reverse complement.
GCCTGACCAGCCGCAGCCGTCGTTTCTTGACCGCAGCCGAACCGCTGTATGGATCATCATTCTTGTTCAGCTTATTATGCTGGGCGGCATTTTCACTAAAAACGAAGTGCTTCTTCAAAACGGAAAAGAAATTAAGCTCGCTTTACAGCCGATCGATCCGCGCTCGCTGCTGCAAGGCGATTATGTTGAGCTTAATTACGACATTGCGCACGTTACCTTACCTCATGTGAAAGACGGAGAAAAAGTGAAGCTCGTTCTTCGCCCTAACAAACAAGGTGTGTATAAATACGCAAAAATCTACCAAGCGGATGATGACTGGAATAAACCGTATACTTCTAAAAAGAAAGACGTTGTCATTAYGGGCAGCTATCACGACTGGGGAATTCAGTACGGAATTGAGCATTACTTTATTCCAGAAGGAACCGGCAGCAAAGTGGAAAGCGAAGCTCGTTTTGCTACTGTACGAGTTGGAAAAAACGGAGATGCCATTGTTACAAAAGTAGGCAAATAAAAAAGCAGCCGCTTCAACATTGAAGCGGCTGCTTTTTGTTTTAATTGATAAATACGCCGATGATCATCGTTAAAATAAGAATCACAAAGAAAATAATGATGCCATACCCAATCCATTTTATTCTTTTGGGCGTTCCTTTTACATTCATATCCGTTAATTTTCCTTCAATATGCTTTTGATGTTCAGTAACATCATTGTATTCATTGTTAGGCGAAGTGATGTTATCCTTCCTTTCTATTTAATCGTTTTCTTTCTTCTAACAGCTCTTCATATCTTTTTTCAAGACGCTGCTTGTCTTTTCCTTCTGGGGTGATAGAAAGCTCACTAATCACTTTTGTTAATTCTAATTGAAGCGCAAGTTTCTCCGCTTCATTTTGCTGCTGTGACGCTTTTTTGCTTTTACCCGTGTCTTCAATCGCTGCAAGCTCCGCTTTGGACTGTTTTAACGTCAAAACATGCGTCGCAAGCTTTTTAACAAAATAGCGGTCGTGCGTCACAAATAAAATCGTCCCTGGATAAGCTTTTAACACTTCTTGAAGCGCTTCTTTTGTATGAAGATCAAGATAGTTGGTCGGTTCATCTAAAAGAAGAACGTTATAATTTCCTAAAAAGACTTTTGCTAATGCCGTTTTGACTCGTTCTCCTCCGCTTAGCATCTCTACTTTTTTATACACGTCTTCACGTTTGAAGAGTAAGCGCGATAGTACCGTACGAATAAAATGCTCGGTGTACGGACTGTCTTCTTTAATGTTTTCTAAAATGCTTTTAGCGGGATCTAGATTTTCAAGACGCTGATGGAAAAAGCCGAGTTTTACAGGCTTCGCAACCGTGATGCCTTCTGCTCGCTGCTCAATCATATTCAGCAGCGTAGATTTTCCGGCGCCGTTTTTGCCGACAATCGCTACTTTCGCTCCTGGCTTCACACCGCCTTTTAGGTTTTGAAACAAGATATGATTACCAGCTGATGCTGAGACTTTGTCAAAGCTTAGTACCTGCTTGCTGTGCACTTGATGAAACTGCGATAGGTCAAAATGAATTTCTTCCATTTCTTTTGGCTTTTCTTTTTTCTCCAGCTTTTCAATTCTTGTTTCAATCGCTTTTGCGCTTCTGTCTAGCTTCGCTTTTTGTTTTCCGACCGCTCGCTTATGAAGTCTCGCTTCAGAGTTGCCCATGCGGCTCGGCGCTTTTTTAAGCGACTTTGATTTTTGGCTTTTTTCTTCAGACGCCAGTTCAAGCCGCTGCTTTTCTTTTACATACTGTTCATATTCAAACTGCTGTCTTTCAACTGCGTGTTTTTTTTGCGTCACATATTCYTGATAATTGCCTTCATAGCAGTTAATTTTKCCGTCTTCTACTTCCCAAATAGACGTACAAAGGCGGTTTAATAATTCTCGGTCATGTGAAATCAGCAGCAGACTGCCTGTAAAAGACTTCATTTCTTCTTCAAACTTCTCTACGCCTTTTACATCTAAGTGGCTCGTTGGCTCATCGGCTGCAAGCAGTTCCGCGCCTGATGAAAGAGCAGCTGCAATTTTTTTTCTTGTTTCTTCTCCCCCGCTAAGAAAGTCCGCTTCAGTTGGCACACTCCACTGACTTTTCATCTCAGGAGAAACAGCTCCTGTAGCTTGAACATCAAGCTGCGGAATCAGTGAGGAACGGCCATATGTTTGTAC
>NZ_JBFULJ010000363.1:0-3720 GCF_056400385.1 Priestia sp. P5_B4 | reverse complement strand
TCGCAAGATCTAGTTGTTCCAACGGATAAAAAAGTCTACTTTAACATTAAAGCTTCTGAYGTCAAGCACTCATTCTGGATTCCTTCAGTTGGAGGAAAGCTCGATGCTAACACAGAAAATGATAATAAATTCTGGCTAGTGTTTGATTCTAAGAAATCGAAGGAAGCTAACGGGGTTTTCTACGGAAAATGTGCTGAGCTTTGCGGTCCATCTCATTCTCTTATGGACTTTAAAGTAAGGGCTGTATCAAGCGATGAATTTGATATGTGGGCAAAAGATTTGAAAAAGGCAAAGCCTGATGTAGAAACAGCATCCGCAAAAGCTGGTCAAGAGGTCTTTAATGAAAGCTGTATCGGATGTCATGCTGTTGACGTCAAAGACAATCGTCCAGAGCAAGCTCGTCAAGCACCAAACTTAGCCGGTTTTTCTGAACGTGAGCGTGTAGCTGGGGTGCTTCCTCACAACAAGGAAAATATCAAAAAATGGTTAAAAGACCCTGAAAAAGTTAAGCCGGGTAATAAGATGAGTGGTACATATCCTGACTTAACAGATGAACAAGTGAATGAGCTAGCAGACTATTTAATGAGTTTAAAAGAAAAATAAACGTCCAGTCGTTTTTARAAGGGGAGGTTTAGCGATGAGTACACTCAGTCAAAAGAAGGGTGTAGGTGGAACAATTTGGGATTTTATGACAACCGTTGACCATAAGAAAATCGCCATTCTTTATTTAATCGCCGGCGGTATCTTTTTTCTAGTCGGAGGAGTGGAAGCGCTATTTATACGTATTCAGCTGGCTATACCAAGCAATGACTTTGTTAGTGCAGGAACGTATAATGAAATTTTAACAATGCATGGAACAACAATGATTTTCTTAGCCGCAATGCCGCTTCTTTTTGCCATGATGAATGCAGTTGTTCCGCTGCAAATTGGAGCTCGAGATGTAGCATTTCCATTTTTAAATTTGTTAGGTTTTTGGTTGTTTGCCTTTGGGGGACTCTTTTTAAATCTAAGCTGGTTTTTAGGAGGAGCACCTGATGCAGGGTGGACATCATATGCTTCGCTGTCTATTGCATCACCTGGTCACGGAATTGATTTTTATGCGATAGGTTTGCAGATTTCCGGAGCCGGGACATTGATTTCAGGTATCAACTTTCTCGTGACAATCATTAACATGAGGGCGCCAGGCATGACTTATATGCGTATGCCGCTGTTTACGTGGACGACGTTTGTTGCATCAGCTCTTATTTTGTTTGCGTTTCCAGCGCTAACGGTTGGATTGTTCTTAATGATTTTTGACCGCTTATTCGGGGGAAACTTTTTTGACGCCACAATGGGTGGGAACACCATTATCTGGGAACATCTTTTCTGGATATTCGGTCATCCGGAAGTATATATTTTAATTCTTCCAGCGTTTGGTGTTTTCTCTGAAATTTTACCTACTTTTTCAAGAAAGAGATTATTCGGGTACTCGTCGATGGTTTTTGCTACCGTATTAATCGGATTTTTAGGGTTCATGGTGTGGGCTCACCACATGTTTACAACCGGACTTGGTCCAATTGCAAATGCCATTTTTGCTGTCGCTACGATGGCTATCGCCGTTCCAACTGGAATTAAAATTTTTAACTGGCTGTTTACGCTTTGGGGAGGAAGTATTGAGTTTACGTCTCCAATGCTGTATGCTGTCGCTTTTATTCCATCATTTGTTATCGGTGGAGTAACAGGAGTTATGGCAGCTGTAGCACCTGCAGATTATCAATTTCAAGATTCTTATTTTATCGTTGCTCACTTCCATTACGTTATCGTAGGCGGTGTCGTATACGCTATATTAGCAGGTGTCACATACTGGTGGCCAAAAATGTTTGGGAAGATGTTAGATGAAAAGTTAAGMAAAGCAACGTTCTGGCTCTTTTTGATTGGTTTTCACTTAACGTTCTTTATTCAGCATTTCTTAGGCCTAATGGGGATGCCTCGCCGCGTATGGACGTTCTTGCCTAATCAAGGTCTCGACCTTGGGAATGCAATCAGTTCATCAGGAGCTGCTTTCATGGCGGTTGCTACGCTCATTTTACTGGTTAATATTATAAAAACAACTGCCAAAGGACAAAGGGTAGGAGGAGACCCTTGGGGAGACGGACGCACATTAGAATGGGCTATTTCATCTCCGCCTCCAGAGTATAACTTTAAACAAACGCCGCTTGTACGCGGGTTAGATGCATATTGGATTGAAAAAATGGCAGGAAATAAAGAAATGACGTCAGCCGAACCTCTTGGTGATATTCATATGCCAAACTCGTCGTTTATTCCATTTATGATATCGCTTGGAATGTTTATTGCAGGGATTGGCTTTTTGTATCGAAATGATCATGCGTGGGGAGATATTGTAGGGATTATCGGAATGATCGTCATGTTTTTATCGATGTTCTTCCGTTCATGGGTTGATGATCACGGCTTTCATATTCACAAAGAAGACTTAGTTGATGATGACAAGGAGGCGAAGATGTAATGGAGACTGAACAAAAGCTAACTGCTGAAACTTTCCCTGCTTCGCCTGAAAAAGCAACGCTTGAAGGGAAAAATAAATTTACTGGCTTTTGGCTCTTTTTAGGCGGAGAGACGGTTTTGTTTGCTTCACTTTTTGCTACTTATTTAGCTTTACGTAATTCAACGATGTCAGGACCTAAGCCAGAAGAATTGTTTGATATTAAGCTTGTTTTTGCAGCCACCATGATTTTATTAACAAGTTCACTAACAAGCGTATATGCTATGTATCATATGAAAAATTTTGAATTTAAAAAGATGCAGCTATGGTTAGGCGTTACGTGGCTTTTAGGTTTAGCGTTTTTAGGGCTAGAAATTTATGAGTTCAGGCATTATGTTCATGAAGGGCATACGTTTACAAGCAGCGCATTCGGTTCTTCTTTCTACGCGCTGGTTGGGACCCACGGAGCTCACGTAACGTTCGGATTGCTTTGGATTGGTTCTTTGATGATTCGAAATGCAAAGCGGGGGTTAAACTTATATAACGCTCCTAAATATTATGTCGCAAGTTTATACTGGCACTTTATCGATGTTGTGTGGGTCTTTATTTTCACGGTTGTATATTTAATGGGAATGGTGGGATAAGCTGATGACGACAAATCAATCAAACTCAGATAACCCAAGGCTCAATTTAGATTATCGTAAAAAAAGAAACGCAGAAGATATGAAGATGCAAGTTATCTCTTTTGGGATGATGTTGTTTCTAACGCTAATTGCTTTTTTTGCGGTTTATCAAGAGTTTAGCGGATGGTACATTATGCCGGTGATTGTGCTCTTGGCCGTTGTTCAAGTCATCTTTCAACTTTATTATTTCATGCATATGAACCACAAAGGACATACCATACCAGCATTTTTCTTGTATTCAGGCGTATTGGTAGCTCTTTTAACCATTTTAGCTTTTGTAACCATTATTTGGTGGTAAAGAAAAGGGCTGGCATGCGCCAGTCCTTTTCATCATCTGTAGAAGGAGGAATAGATGTTGATTAACAATTTGCAGATGTTTGGTTTTGAAGCACTTTGGAGCCCTTACTATTTTTTAACTATTTGTCTGGTGACCGTCTTATATTTTTTMATCGTTGGTAGATGGAGAGGGAATTTTATAGGAGCGGTGGCCGTAAACAGAAAAACAAAAGCGTATTTTGTTATCAGCATGGTTCTTTTATATATATGTAAAGGAGGACC
>NZ_JBFULJ010000362.1:0-3741 GCF_056400385.1 Priestia sp. P5_B4 | reverse complement strand
TTTATACCATAATAATGTTTTATCCACAACAGTATATACAAAGGAGCTTTTTCAAGAGCTTAGAACATATAAGTCCGGTTTTACTGGTTCTTGTAAGACTTATTATGGTAACTAAGATTACATATAATGTTCACGCCGATAGAATCTTAATGTGTGGTAATATTTTCTACAAAGGGGGTTAGGTAAATTGAAAACAATAGGCTTATTAGGTGGAATGAGCTGGGAATCATCAAGCGAGTATTACAGAATTATCAATCAAACAATAAATAGAAAGTTAGGAGGGCATCACTCTGCTAAAAGTGTGATGTATTCTGTAGACTTTGAAGAAATAAAGAAACTGCAACATAGTGATAGATGGGATGAAGCAACAGAATTAATGATTAAAGGAGCTCAATATATCGATAAAGGTGGAGCCGACTTTTTAGTTATCTGTACAAACACTATGCATAAAATGGCAAGTGATATTCAGCAACACATTGGTATTCCTATTTTACATATTGCAGATGCCACAGCTAAGAAAATAAAAGACCAAGGGATTAATAGAGTCGGGTTGCTTGGAACGAAGTTTACGATGGAAGAAGATTTTTATAAAGGGCGACTTATGGCTAATCATAATCTTGAAGTTAATATCCCCAGCGAAAAAGAGCGCCAAATTGTACATGATATTATTTACAAAGAATTATGCTTAGGGAAGATTAACTCAGGTTCCAAAAGTGCCTATCAAAAAATTATAAATAGTTTAATCAATGACGGAATAGAAGGAGCTATATTAGGTTGTACTGAAATCTCCTTACTAATTAATCAGAATGATATCTCGATACCTATATTCGATACCACAGAAATACATGCACAAACAGCAGTTGATTGGTCATTGGGGATCTCCCAATAAAATAAGTAGATGAAAAAGAGACTAAGTACCATATTCTTCAGAAAAAAGGCTTCCTAGAAACTCACATTATGTTAAGGTACATTGCAAATAAACAAAAAAGAACAGGATTAGATAGTRACTAATCCTGTTCTTTTGTTAGCTTTGAGCTTTTGTGATATATGTTTTAACTGAAGGAGGTTGATATGTATTGAATTGATCTAATAAACCTTGTGGTTCTGTATCTACAAGAGCCATAGAACGATATTTTTCCTGTAGAAATTGYTCTTCTGTCATGTGATTAAATAAAGAAATAAGTGGTGTGTAATAATCATTAATATTYAATAATCCGCAAGGCTTCTGATGTAACCCTAACTGAGCCCATGTGAAAATCTCAAAGAATTCCTCTAATGTACCTGGACCACCTGGTAAYGTAATGAATCCATCTACAAGTTCAGCCATCTTKGCTTTTCTCTCRTGCATRGAYTCAACAACAATAAGCTCTGACAGGTTTTTATGRGAAATTTCCCTTTCTTCAAGGAAAGTAGGCATGACGCCAATGACATGTCCGCCASCTTCTAACACAGCATYAGCYACAGCACCCATTACTCCAACACTTGCYCCACCATACACAAGCGAAATATTACGTTTAGCRAGCTCTTTKCCCARRKCYTTTGCACCTTGAATATAAAGRTCAGATGCTCCATTACTYGATCCACAAAATACAGCTATTCTTTTCATAAAKATCCCCTCCTATGTAATCACCGTTATTGATTATACATAATAATGGATGATTTGGTAAACTTAGTTGAAGTTAAAAAAGGAAGGTGGAACCATTTAATGAACGTAACRGAATTTCARCARTGGGTAAAGGACTACTACAAAATGAGAGGYTGGTCAGATTTAGATATCTTTATTCGAATTGGTTTTCTTGCSGARGAAACAGGTGAAGTAGCAMGAGCTATTAGGGCTTTAGAAATCGGRAGGGATCGACCAGATGAAGTAACTGGAACTTTGGAAGAAAATAAGAAAGAATTAACGGAAGAACTAGGAGATGTGTTAGGTAACTTGATTGTTATTGCTAAYAAATATGAYATTTCTTTAGAAGAAATATTCAGCTCACATAAAGARAAGCTTGCAGARCGTTATTCTACTARATGAATATAGATGTGATAAAAGAAGGGAGAGTGAAGTTGCTTTTAATAGTTGATAAAAGTGAAATATACATGTACATATCTAAAATATAGTATTAGGTTATAATTTGTTCAATCAAAAGGTAAGCAAAATAAAAAGCAACCTCATTTTTGTCATAGGAGTAAGGTTGCTTTTTAGGATTCACACTCGTTGAAGAATGAATGCCATAACCATTAAATTATATCATAATTTTCCAATTTATTTATATTTTTCTTGATGCTGCATATCTATAAAAGGTGCGCTTTTTATGCATTGTTTCAGTCTTTCCTCCTACAACAAAGGCTGATAAATCAAGGATGTATAAAAAGCTGCATAAAGAAGACAAAAGCCTTTTCGAGAACTCCTTGTCTGCCAAGGGTTCTTTTTTGGGTTGTGTTCCGGAAAGAGTGTTTTTGTAAACTAGCATTGAATATAATATACATTTTTCTCCTAAATCGAAATTGGATGTGTTAACATAAAAATAGATATTTTTAGGAGGATATAAATTTGAAATTTAGACAGCTCAGTTTAGTCATGGTATTTACTTGTACATTGCTTCTTCTTGCTAGCTGTAGTGAAGAAGATAAAAGTTTACGCTTTGAAGGGGAAAGTGATAATTGGAAATCACAATATTTCTTAACTCAAGATAAAGATAGGGAAAATGGTGAGGGAAGCATTATTTATAAAGGATCTAATAAAGATAATATTGGAGAAGTTACATATAAAATTGAAGGTGATTATGGCAGTATCGATAAAACTTCAACACCAGTAGATGGCAAATTGAGTATCAATGATGCTTGTGAAGGATGTGCAAAACAAGATAGCTCCGAACCCTTTCATGTAACTATCAAATGGGACGGTAAAACAGAAGAATTTGATTTAAAAGCAAAATAAAAGATGGTGAAAGAGAAACTTCTTTCACCATCTTTTGTTTTTACTACCTAGAACGGTGATTATGGTGACTAGCTCTGTATACATTATCTATGTAATAAAAGTACATATTAACCTTTTTATGGTAAGATATTTAATGTTGTTGTTTTTACATATAAACTACACGATTTAAAGTTATTTATGGGGGCCATTTTATATTGAAAAATACTTTAAAGATACTATCAATCCCAATAATTTTAGTTCAGTTATTGATTTTATACTTCTGGATTTTTGATTGGGAAAAGTTAGTTACACAGATTGGATTAATTACTTGGATTGTTTCAATTGTTTTGGGAATCATCATATATTTTATTCATTTAAAATTATCTTTAAAAGATAAGAAAAGTATAGTTAATAAAAAAATCGTATTATGCTCCACTTTATTAACGATTGTATTAGTTATGGGTGCTTTACTAATTGAATTTGTTACAAGTTCAATGCCTTAAGTATCCTTTGACTACCTATAAATCACATTACGTTAACTGGATTTATATATCGTATACMTACCTGAATGTTTCTTATCTAGTAAAAGAATGATGATATAATTATAGATATATCTACACAGGGAGTAGGAATATGATGAATCCAAAAGAAAAGCAAAGTTCAAAATTTAGCATTGTGTTTAAATCCTACGAACAATTTTTGAAAAAAATTTTAAATATGTWCTTTACTAGATGATATTTCATATAAAAAAGGCTTTTAAGATAACACTTAAAAGCTTTTTTTGGTGCCTAGATTGCTGATTATGKTAACTGTCTTTGTATACGATATAC
>NZ_JBFULJ010000361.1:0-3745 GCF_056400385.1 Priestia sp. P5_B4 | reverse complement strand
TGTTTGTTCCTTCAATTGCTGAATACAAACGTCTTAATATTTATTCAAAACTTGGTACAATAACACAAATAAAGGGTATCCACCGACATTTTGAGTAATCCTCTAGAGCTTCACTAATAAAGTTCATTTCATCATCAGTAACGAATGGACACTCTTGAATAAGTTTTTTTATTTCCTCTATAGAGTAATCTTTAGAATTTTCTAATGCCTCTAAAGAGGGTAAAATATTCGTGCTTCTGTGCATAATATAAGCCAACTCCTTAGCTTTCATTAAACTGTTATTTCCATTCGCTCCATTGGCATTTCATTATCCAACACAAGCATTCAAGAAGAGGAGCAAATGAGCTTATTTGAGGACATCGATCAGCGTGAAAGAGCCTATACTCTTGCAAAAACAATTGATGAAATTCGGCTTCTGTATGGAAAGAATAGTGTACTACGTGCGTCTAGTCACCTTCCTTATTCAACAGCTCGTTATCGAAACGGCGTTGTAAGAAGTCATAAAGCCTAACGGAGAAGATTTTATGAGAAGTATTAAAAAAACGTTAGAAATCATCCCCTTCACTTCCTGAATAAGGAAATGAGGGGGATGCCTTATAATAAGCTTTCACATTATTAATTATGACCAACTATTGAGTGTGGTACATAGGGCTCTTCAAGAAACGCAATTTCTTCAGGTGTTAGCTTAATCGATAAAGCACCTACAGCATCTTCAAGATGTGATATTTTCGTAGCACCAATTATAGGAGCTGCTACTAGTTCTTTTTGTAGTAACCAGGCAAGTGCGATGTGTGTACGGGGAATACCCTGTTTTTCTGCGATGGATGCTACTCGTTCCACAACCAATCGATCTGCATCCGCAGTTGCATCGTATTTAGATTTTTGAATTTGATCTGTCTCGGAACGATTTGTTGTTACTGACCAGTCACGTGTTAATCTCCCTGATGCAAGAGGGCTATATGGAGTGACACCAATTTTCTCTTCCTTACAAAGAGGTAACATTTCTCGTTCCTCTTCACGGTATATTAGATTTAAATGATTTTGCATGGACACAAACTTAGTCCAACCATTTTTTTCAGYCACATGTAATGCCTTTTGGAACTRCCAAGCGTACATGGCAGAAGCGCCAATATATCTTGCTTTTCCAGTCTTCACCACGTCATGTAATGCTTCCATCGTTTCTTCAATAGGGGTATTGTAATCCCAGCGATGGATAATATAAAGATCTACATAATCAGTTTCCAACCTCTTAAGACTCTTATCGATTTCACTTATAATTGCTTTTCGGGAAAGACCAGATCCGTTTGGACCTCCATGCATTTGTCCGTGTACTTTAGTTGCTATTACAACTTCATCGCGATTAGCATAATCCTTAAGAGCTCGTCCAAGATATTCCTCGCTTGTCCCTAGTGAGTATACATTTGCTGTATCAAAAAAATTAATCCCTAAGTCGAGGGATTTTTTTATAACGGAGCGAGAGTCCTCTTCATTAAGCACCCATTGATGAAGCCATTTGTTAGCATCCCCAAAACCCATACATCCAAGACAAATCCTAGATACATCTAATCCTGTATTACCAAGTTTTACATACTCCATTTAACTGCTCCCTCTCTCTTAGTTATTTGTCACATTTATCGTGACTTATTTAAAGTTAATTATGTCATAAATAATAAAGAAACCCTTAGCACATTACTATCAAGTTTTTGCCTAATCCTCTCAAATCCTCTTACTCATTTAATGAATATCCGGTATAATGAACCAAAAATGAAGAAAAGGAGAATAAGTGATGTTCAAGAAATCCTACAAACAGCAAGATCAACTTGCTAAACTCATTGAACGCCTTTCAAAGCAGGACGGTGTTCACCCTACTACTATTCCATCTTTATTTCTCATCCGCGAATCCATTATTACTGAACCCATTTCCAGAGTAAACGCCCCCTCTTTTTGCATGATCCTACAAGGAGAGAAAGAGGTATTATTGGGAGAGGAACGCTTTTTATACGGTCCTGGTCATTATATTGTGGCATCAGTGGATTTGCCAGTTACAGGTCAAGTCATCAAAGCCTCAGCCGAGTCCCCATATTTAGCCTTCAAACTTGAATTTACTTCTAGTCAGGTTTTAGAGGTTTTAAATAGCACAGATATTAAAATTGGCCAAGGAAAGAATGCAAAACGAGCTATGTATGTTAGTAAAATAGAACCATCTTTGCTGGACGCAGTAGTAAGGTTAGCATCTTTGCTAGATAATCCAAAACATATCCCTGTTCTTGCTCCATTATTAAAAAAAGAAATTCTTTATTGGATTTTGTAAGGTCCACATGGCGAAGCGCTTGAACAAATGGCATTAGAAGGTAGCAATGCCTCTAGAATAAGAGAGGTTATAGATCATATCATCAATAATTATGAAGAGTCTTTTCGTATTGAAGAGCTTGCTGAAATAGCAAATATGAGTGTTTCATCACTACATCGACATTTTAAAAGTGTAACGGCAATGAGTCCCATTCAGTTTCAAAAACGACTGAGATTGCAGGAAGCAAGGCGCTTGCTATTAGCTGAGTCAATAGATGTAGCTGATGTCGCATTCAGGGTCGGATACGAAAGTCAATCGCAATTTAGTCGAGAATATTCCCGAATGTTTGGCTTTCCACCTAGAGTAGATATAAAGCGAATGAGAGAACACTACGTTTAAATAAAGAGAGACTGTAGGTTGTAAAAGGTGGTACTTAAATTAAAGGGTGCTTTAGTTCGATAAAAAATAGTATTTTTAAGATTTTCAACAATCTGGATTTTTAATGGAAGAAAGCTTAAAAAAATAATTATCCATGTACACATAGCTAAAGGAGTAAAAACCATTAAAACAAAAGGTTTTTTTAGTGAATCTTGATAAAATGAAAAAATGGCGTCCATTCGCCASTATGCCAGAGTAATACAGAGGGTTAAAAGAAATGATAAATAAGCAAGTAGAAGTAGCTCAACCTGTTTTAACAGAAGAGCAAATAGAACAAATCAATTTCACCTTTATTGAAGCCTTACATACAAATAAATAAGTATACTGTACATATTATATATAACAAAAACGAGATGCAAACGATTATGCATCCCGTCATGTGAAGAAGGAAAAATCAGCGTTTAATGCAGCATATGATCTTTAAGGAACACCTCATTTACGTAATTCCATTGCCTAATGAAACAGTAACTTGAAAAAGTATATTCTCTTTAACAAACACCTCATTTAAGCATTGAACTAAAAAATATACAATGTGAACGAAATCGTTCTTGGTCTGGGACAAACACCTCATTTGYATAGTKATAAATGAAYRTTATTGTCTACCCATTATATATATTCTTACTACGYTCATGACTACCATCCCCTTATGAATCAAACATACATCGATTTACAATAAGGTTTTCTGAAATATGCCTGCTGTAGACACCTCATCCCAAATGTAAGAAGCTTTGTAATGATTAGTTGTAATCAATAACTTGTTTTCCTTCTTCCTTAAATAGAATATCCCAATAGCCTATTTATAATTCAGTAAAGCTAACAGGGGTTTTTTGGATTACATGCACCCTTTATTTATAACAAAGATTAAATAAAGAAGCTTTATTATGAATAGCTATAATAAATAGAGATATGTATGTACTTATTCATTTTATTTGATGTGTTGGAGCATCAAATAGCTATGCCACTTATGCGATATCATAAATTTTTGATAGGGGAAAGGTGAGTAGATAGAATTTGTTG
>NZ_JBFULJ010000360.1:0-3756 GCF_056400385.1 Priestia sp. P5_B4 | reverse complement strand
TTTTTAACCATTTTAGTCCGAAGTAAGTAAAAAAAGAATCAAGGTTAAAAAAAATAGGATACGTCTCTTTAGCCCGGTTAACTAGATTTCAATTATCCATTGTTTTTTTAATAAAAACGTTTGTGCTGTATGGGTTTCAGATTGTTTATGAAAAATGTTGCCACCTATCAAAGAATTCGTCTTTATAAATTTTGCAGTCTAAGATAAAAAACAAAATAAAATGTCTATAAATGGGAGTATATTAAAGAAAAACATTAATGAAATAGATACTGATTGATAAGTGGAATTATGATTTTTTAGATACTATGTAGTTACCTCAGGAAGCTAATGAATCCTATGTCTTAAGGCTTAAAAAGAGTGAAAATAAGGTTAAATAAAAAAAGAAGTCACCTTTTGGTAACTTCTTTTCTTACTATGCATATGTGATTAAAACAAATAACATATAATTGTTTTATTTTTCACTATACTCCTCAGCAGGTTTTCGTTTATGTTTCTCACTAATAATTTTTTTGTTCAGTATCCTTACCTCACCCACCATCAGCAGCCTCATATCTTTTACAATATATTTTGCTAATTCTTCATCAGAGATATCATCACCCTCAATATCGAGACGAAATTCCTGCCCTTGTATTCCACCGCCATTAGTAAAATCGACTTCAAAGTCAAAAATGACTCTTTTATCCATGTCTAATCCACCTTACTTTATTTTAATTACCTAATATATATTCGGTTTAAGAAAACAAATTCCCGATCTAACTATCTAAGGAAGCATATTGTCTGATAGGTCCTGGTAAAAGAAATTTCAAGTTCTAGAATGTTATTTAAAAAGGACAATGGGTTGAATAAGCTCCGCTCTATTAACTCATCTTAACAGTGTAACTATATATTGAAGGGAGATTTAAAAATGAGTCAGAAACGCGATAAAGGCAATAGTCAAAAAGGCAAATCAACTAGCAATACGGTAGATCCAGTAATCGCAGCAGAAGACTTGGAAAAAGCAATTTTTCCAACTAACAAGCCTCCTGGCAATGCAAAACCTTAAATAAAAATTAGAGCTGTATTATTAGCTGCCTATTTGGCAGCTTTTTCATTAAGAAAAGAAGTTAATTAATAAATACGAGTAGTGAACAAAGTATTGATTTTTTAGGTTTTATTTGAGTACTGAAGTAAGGTTGCACGTCTACTCATGAGATTCAAAAAATGAACTGTAGGGAGCTATGTGGCGACAATTATCTAGTATCTTTTCTTTAAACTATTTTATCTTGACACTGTTCTAAAGGCGTGATTAGATATAATTGTTAACTTAAAATAATATTAAGTTAACAATTATTTATTTCGGTGGTGAAAGTGTATTGAATTGGAAAGAAGATATTAAGAGAGAACTTGCCTATTTAGATGAGATTTTTCAAAAACGGCACCTTGTTACTACAGAATTTGCTGAACAACCATGGCTTACAGTCAATGGACATAGGATGTTGAACCTTGCCTCTAATAACTATTTAGGCTACGCGGGAGATAAGGGGCTGAAGAAAGCAATGAGTGATGCTGTGATGACATATGGAATAGGAGCAGCAGCTTCACGCTTAATAGTAGGAAATCACTCTCTTTACGAGAAAGCAGAAAAAGCACTTGTTAATTGGAAAAAAGCTGAGGCAGGACTTATTATCAATAGTGGTTATAATGCAAACCTAGGAATCATCTCAGCCTTGGTTCCGCGTAACGGCTTCATCTTCAGCGATAAGTTAAATCATGCAAGTATCATTGATGGCGCCCTACTGAGCCGCGCAACACTTCAACGCTATCGCCATAACGATATGAACCACCTAGAAAATCTATTAAAAAAAGTTCCCTTGGAGTCACGGAAGTTAATTGTAACAGATACTGTTTTCAGCATGGATGGTGATTTTGCCAAGCTCGAGGATCTTGTTAAATTAAAAGAGCAATATAACGCAATGTTAATGGTTGATGAAGCTCACGCAAGCGGTGTATACGGAAAAAATGGTGAAGGATACGCTCATTCTCTTGATCTGCAAGATAAAATTGATATTCAAATGGGAACGTTTAGTAAAGCGCTAGGGTCATTTGGAGCTTATGTTACCGGAAAACAGTGGCTCATAGATTATTTAAAAAATAGAATGCGAGGATTCATTTATTCAACTGCTCTTCCCCCTGCTATACTCGGTGCAATAACGGCTGCGATTGAAAAGGTGCAACAAGACACAGCGCGTCGCGCACTTCTTCAACAACATGCACTATTTTTTAGGAAGGCACTTACATACGAAGGATTTAACACATGCAAGAGTCAATCTCAAATCATTCCAATTTTGACGGGAGAAAACAAAAGAACAATGCAGTTTGCAGAGCGCTTACAGAAAGAAGGAATTGCTGCTATTGCAGTTAGGCCTCCTACTGTTCCCGAAAATAAAGCAAGAATTCGCTTTACTGTAACAGCAGATCATACTCGAGAAGATTTAGATTGGGCCATAAAGAGAATTTCTCTAATTGGAAAAGAAATGAGCGTGATTCAATGAAACCATCCACTATTATAATATTTCCCGGATGGGGAATGGAAAAAGCAGCGTTTCACCCAATCATAAAATCATTGTCTACTATATGTAACGTTTTGTGTACAGACTGGAGAGGTCTAAAAGAACTAAGTGACTTTAGAGAACGAGCAATCCAATTGCTTACTTCTACTCCAGGTACTGTTTATTTAATGGGTTGGTCATTAGGTTCCCTTGTAACGCTTGAACTTGCTAGTTTATACCCTAACAAGATAGAAGGACTCATATTAATCGGCGGAACTAGTCGCTTTACAAACGACGTGCATAATACATTTGGATGGGAACAACGTATCGTTGAACGTATGAAAAAACAACTACAGCGTAATAAAGAAAAAACCCTTGCTTCATTTTATAACGCTATGTTCACTAAATCTGAAAAAGAAGAAGAATTTCATCATCAATTTATGGAAGTTGTTCAGCGTGATTATCAAGGAGACAGTATGTACTCCCTCCTCACAGGGCTGGATTATTTACTCCAAAAAGATGTTAGAATGCAACTTAATCAAATTCAAACTCCTTGTTTGTTGATCCATGGAAAAGATGATCAAATATGTTTACCTGAGTCTTCTTCTTTCATAGCTGAAAAAATTGGTGGAAAAGMGCAGCTGTGTATTCTAGAAAAAGCTGGCCATATTCCTTTTTTTACAAAGCCTCAGCACTGTACGCAACTTATAGAAAAATTTCTCGAAAAGGAGCTCATTTATGATTAATAAGCAACTTTTAAAGAAAAGGTTCAATAATCATGCTAAAACTTATGATGCTTATGCCGATGTACAAAAAAGCATGGCAAACCAGTTAATAGATCAGCTTCCCACTAATTCCTTTAAACAGGAAATAACTATTCTTGAAGTTGGCTGCGGCACGGGTTATTTAACACAATTATTGTGCGAACAATTTCCTAAGGCTGCTATTACAGCAGTTGATTTGTCATCAGGAATGATTGAGTTAGCAAAGAAAAAAGTAAGGGAAGATCGAGTTTCTTTCATATGCGGAGATATCGAGGAACTAAGTATAGAAAAACATTATGACCTTATTATTTCGAATGCAACATTTCAGTGGTTTAATAGTCTTCATACGACAATTAAAAAATTGTATAAACAACTTAAGCCTACAGGCAGCTTACTATTTTCAACCTTTGGTAACCGTACATTTCAAGAGCTTCATTCATGCTACAGCCATGCGAAACAAAAGC
>NZ_JBFULJ010000359.1:0-3760 GCF_056400385.1 Priestia sp. P5_B4 | reverse complement strand
TCATTAAAACACTTAAAGAGAGCCTATGCTTAGGCTAGCGTCTATAAAAAAAGACAATAATTAAAAATAAGTCCAATGTGTAAATAATCTTTAAAATAAATGGTAATCATATAATTTGAAATTAACTCCCCCCTTCAGTAAAGCGTTTTCAAAATTTTTAATGTAAAATACACTTTTTCGGCTCACCTTATATACCTGAGCATATAGTATCGTTTATAAAGAGGTTTTCTATTATCCTTTTAACCTTTTTGAAATCCTGTTTATTGTCTAACAATAATATCCTAATCTATTATTCCTCCATTTCAGATAAAGAAATATCTTCTTTATCTAGTGTCTAGAGATAAGGTAGCAATAACACTAGATATTTCTATAACTTGTTAAAATAATTAAATCCCTTAAAATGTTTTTCTTTTAATAAAATGATATCGCTTTCAAAAAAATCTAAATCGTAGTAACTGCACATATTTTCTCCGAAAGCTAAAGGAATTTAGTATTTATTCCAGGTGTAACTTAATTAACGAAACTACAGCATTAAGTTGGGGTATCTCCTTCAATCTCTTCATACTGTAATCTCATTATAATAAACATACGTTTCTTGCATATAGGTAATGAATGGAATCAAAAAATGATAATAACGAAAAGTGTATTTTAAATTTCATGTTCTCTTTTTGCGTACTTCAGTTACATTATATTTATATACAACAGATAAATCAAGAAGATTATTATTCATTTCGCGTACTTTTTATTTAGACAGGCCTCATAGAAGTGAAGAATATTTTAATAACGACGAACTGTTATTTAAATATTAACCTTTCGTAGAGTGAAAGAGTCTATGCCTTTAAGAAATACTATAGGTAAGGTCATTTCATAACAGAGACAGGATTCATTCAGTTTGTCGATTCTCTTGGGGATTTATTTATTTTCATTGATGACGTATTTGAGTTGAAGAATAAAATGAGGTTAAGCGATCTCATCGATGTTCGCTTGGCTTAGTTCCTGAAGAAATCGTGTACAGGAAGCATTTATTTTGGTAGAGGTACATTCATGTACAATTTTAGAGTATACACGTTACGTGACGCTTCAAAGAAAATTATTAAACTAAACGAAGGAGAATCCTTTAAACAGGAACTTCAAAGAGCCAATATTCAAGAAACGCAAATTTTTCAGATGCAACTAGTGGAAAAACCAGAGTAATTTTAACATACCCCTTTTATATAGATGTAATTGTGGTAGTCTAATAAAAGCCAAATAGAAAAGAGTGATCAACCTGGAAGAAATAAAAGAGCAAGAAATCGATCTAGATAAAGTGTATGACTATGCTGCATTTCCGGATAAGGTGAGTGGCAGATGTAACAACTGCAATTCATCTTACTTCAAAAGTTCTGTAAAGGGTGGCGTATTCTTACGTGAATGTCGAGAATGCGGAATGAAAAAGAGTATTTAAACATCGATGATATAGAAAAAGAGAAGGTTAAAAACCTTCTCTTTTTTAGTTTAACTGTGTTTTAGCCATCTTAAAGTAGAAGAAATGTCTTACTCTCTAGATGTTTTTTCTACTTTATTAGGTTATAACTTTTCTCTTAACATAGAAATTTCATTAATTAAATCTTTTATTAATCGTCCTAATGCTACTATGTGTTCATCTTTGCGATCATAATCATCAATTTTCATAGATAGTTCTAAAACACGACAGGTCTCTTCAACTGTCAGGCCATGATCTCTTGCAAGAGTTTTTACTGTATCAAGAAATTTAACAGCATCATTATCAAAATAATCTTTTCGTGTTGGTTGATTAAATAATGTTCCCATTTTCTCTCTCCTTAAAATTTTAATATTAGTAAATTGCACAAATGAATCAGTGCCAGATTTGTAACTAGTACAGGCTGAGAGATTATATTTATTGCGAAGGCATATTTTTAAAACTTGAGGCATTCAATTTACAATGTTACTGCCTATAACGTATTCGATAAGCATCTAACGATCACCTACTGCGGTAGCTAATTAGTATCAATTTATTTAATGGTAATGATTAAATATGCGCGATGATATGTGAAAACTAAGCATTGCTAGCTTATAAACAATGACATCAATATAGGCTTTTTTTCATACTATGTTTTGGGGGTGAATAAATGGCAAGAGTAAAGTACAGTAATTCAGACATTAACTTAATGGCAAGGATGATGCGAGCAGAAGCTGAAGGTGAAGGAAGACAAGGAATGTTATATGTGGGAAATGTAATTGTTAATCGTCTTGCAGCAAATTGTATAGACTTTAAAAATTTAAGAACCGTTTCACAAGTCATTTATCAAGTCCAGGGGGGGAATTATTCGTTTGAAGCTGTTCAAAAAGGCAATGTGTTTTATCAAAGAGCAAGAGGTGTTGAAAAAAGATTAGCAAAGCAGAATTTGGATTATTGGAGACAACACCCAGCGAAATTTGCTCTTTGGTATTTTAATCCCCATGCTCCGTGCCCTCCAACATGGTACGGTCAACCTGCATCTGGTCAATTTAAAAATCATTGTTATTATGAACCAAAACCAGATACATGTGCTAGTGTTTATAGAGGTTAAGTTATTGAGGAGTTTTCTATTAATGTCTCTACTATTAATTAATGAAAAATAGTTAATAATTTAAATATGACATAACACCCTCAAATTCAACAGTATAGAGAACTTGAGGGTCTTTGTTTCATTCATTTTTAGTTGTAGCTTTTTACTTATTCAATTGGCTTCTATAATGTTGGTTATGTTAAGTATGAGTATAAAGATAAGTTATACCAATCAAAAGTTGTCCAGCTCAAGTCTGTTTAACCAGTTATGCACTAATACGTTAAATACATCAGTTTGTTCAATTTGTAGGTTGTGACCAGCCATATCAAGCACTGCAAAAGTTGCCCTTGGGTAATCTTCGATTAGTTGCCACGCATCCTGATATCCCACTACATTATCCTGACGTCCTGTTATAATGAGTGTGGGATACTCAAGTTTAAATGAAATATCAAATGTAAAGCCATATCCATTTTGACGAATGTTATTTACAAATTCATGATTTGTTTGTTTAGAAGGAAGTAAAATTTCATTTTGAAACCTCTCCCATTCAGTTTGACCTTGGACTACCCCCATGGAACAAAATTCATCAGCTTCCTCTGGAGACAAACGTGATATCAAGTCGTTGTCTTTCTTTAGAACAGTCTGTTGGGGCACCACCCTTTCATCATATTCAGGTATAATCAATGGTGCCATTAGCAGTAATCCACGAACTTTGTCCTGGCGTGAACGGACTATACCTCTGGCAATGTACCCTCCATATGAATTGCCACAAACAATAAACTTTTGGTCAGGAATAATTTCGTCCAAAAGACATAATATCGCTTCTAAAATATTATCAGAGTTCTGAATAGACAATTGAGGCTCGGAATTCCCCATCCCTGGTAAGTCTATGTATATTCTCTTCCAATGGCTTCGTTTCTCGAATAACGGTTCCATTGCATTTAACATCACTTGATGGTCAAGTGTCCAACCATGCAACATAACGATGGGATATCCATCTCCAATTACTTTATGGTAAATCGACAAAATTTTTCCCCTTTCTGTGTATGCCAAATGTATCTACATGAACATTTAATCTTTCCATACATATATTGTAATCTTAACAAAATTTCTTTTGAAAATGGATTTATTTTGATTATCGTATAACCATTAGTTTATTGGTTTGTCTATGAATCTGTATTAATATCTGAAAAAAGTACCGACAAGTGATT
>NZ_JBFULJ010000358.1:0-3769 GCF_056400385.1 Priestia sp. P5_B4 | reverse complement strand
GTCAATGGCTTCCTTATTCGTCTATCCAATATATTTTAATAAAATATTATAACCTATTTACTAATTTCTATTAATTTCCTATAAGCTTTAAACTTATCCATACTTTCTTTAAGCTTAAAAACTTCTGGTGACGCTTGAATATTATTAGTCTCCTCCATATCTAAAACGTCGTGCTTTAATATCAACTCTTTAAATTTATGATTTTCTGTATATAGTGAATTAACAAGTATTAATTCGAATTCAGCATTTGACCATTGAGAACGTAACATGCCAAAATAATATCTTTTATCATCTATAATCGGCTCTCGCCCAGTTGTTTCTTTTATTTTCTCCTGTTCTTCTTTGTCATTCGCTACGTTATTCACTATAAATTTTACTATTCGATAGTTGTTTCTCATATAATGCCCAATACTATTCCCATAATCATCATGAAAATCTTTATATACTTCATCTAATATTTCTTGATTAATAGTATCATCATTTTCAAAAAGCTTCTCTAAATATTCTTTGCGTGTGTAAGAGTGGTTTACCCAACCATTTAATCCTCCCTCAGGATTTTCAAGGAAGTATAGTTTCTTAGCAAAATTATCTTCATAAATAGCTTTTAACCTAGCAATCGCACCCCGACCAGTATAAGTATTTCTTAAATCTGTTATTTTAATACTATTAACAATCTGATGATGTAAAGACAGCATATTAAAAAAAGTAGTTTCTAATTGCTGTTTTTTCATAGTTTCATTAGTTATTTGAGTTTCTTTTCTTGCCTCTTCTGCTTGTTTTACTGATGACGCAGTTTGCTTTACTAATTCCTCAATACTTTGTTGGCTAATTTTTATTTCTTTACGCTGCATAATAATTGTAGCCAATAACAAGACAACACTTGACGCTGTTAAAAAAGCAACCGTTGTCCCACCTATAAAATCTCCGACTGCTCCTATATTAGCCAAAGTTTTATAATTTACTATCCGTGATTTATAATAGTTTCTTATTATAAAGGGCATTGCAATTGACGTGATTATAAATAATACTCCTAAAATTGTAAGGATAATAACAGAAATATCTGATAGCTTAGATTCCTTACTTTTATTAGGATTTCGTTCTTCATCTTTCAAAATTATTCCTCCTTTGGTAATAGTTCGATTTTATCTTACTAGAGGAATTTTTACTATCAAAAATTTTAATAATTGTAAGATTATTAGTATAAAATAGCTATTTATTTACAGGGAAAATATTTTTTCTTGTCGAAATATTGTAATACGACAAGATAGGAAAGGTGAAGAACTATGAGTATGAAAACCGAGAAAGTATTAACATGTCATCATTGTGGTAATAAAACAGCCATGAAAGAAGTAGCGAAGTATCTCCACAAAGAAACGGAAGAAAATTGGGATTATACCTACGACCCTTACAGACCCGTTGAAGTAATTACCTATTTAACAGAGTGGTGTCTTTTCTTATGTCCTGTTTGTATTAATGTTACTTTAGAGAAAGCTAGTCAAAATAGCGAGGAAACTGAACCAGGTGGACAACCAATAATTTCAGAAGAATTATTATATCCATTTAAGACGATAGAAGAAAATTATATTCCTAAAAATGTTGCAAAAGCGTTTGAAGCCGCATTAAAGGTGAAGCAAATCGACGGTGCAATTTGCGCTATTGCCATACGTAGGACTCTTGAAATGATGTGCAAAGACAAAGGTGAAGAAGGTAAAAATTTATATAGAATGTTGAAATCTTTATCAGATAAGGGAGTGTTACCTCCAATTTTAAATGATATGGCAAGTGTCTTGAGAGAAATTGGAAACGCTGCTGTTCATGCAGACGAAGAAGAATTCAACCATGATTTAGTGCCTTCTATGATTGAATTCACCAATATCATCTTGGATTATGTTTATAATTTACCAAAGCAAATTGAACAGATTCAAAATGAAATTAGGAAAAAATCTGTAAAAGCTACAATAGAAATTACATCATCTGTAAAAGCAGAAGTTGAGGTAGTAAAGCAATAACTAAAATAAAATTCTAAAAGTGTAATATTTAATTAATTTGTAAAAGGTTTGTAAGTTAACATGTCGAATTAGTAAGGTTTGAAGGAGGGATGATAATATGAAGCGAGAGGACTTAGAAAGTTTAACTTTGATTGCAATATACTATAGCTTGGAGGATGACTCCAGTACTAAGACGAGTAGAGAGAAAATATTAACTCCTGAATTTGTCGAAAAAAATACTGGTTTTTCTGATTTTAATGAATATAAAGTATTACTTCATCATTTTCAAGAGAATGGCTTAATTAGAGGAATACTGTTTCGTGGTCCGAAAGATAGAATAGAGAACTGCATTCCATATGAAGATGACTTCATAGAAATTACCCCTTATGGTAGGAGCTTAGCAGAAAAAAATGCTAAAAGGTATTTAAGAAATTAAGTGTACATTTTTTGAAATGCTTTCATAATAAAAAACACCGTACAAGTAAGTACGGTGTTTTAAATCAAATTAATAAAGACCTTATTTTGCTTTTAAATTTAAATCGGATACTGTGAACTCTTTTGATAAATCATTTTGATACTTCTTGAAGAATTCTTCTTCTATTCCGAGCAAATTAGACAAAAATTCTATGTCAACCATAAGCGTATCTAAAAGAGTTCGTAATGATAGGTAGTTTTTATCAAACAATAGTTGCAAGATACTTCTTACTTTTCCAGGTCTCATAACTTTCAACTTATCATCAAGTGGTTCAACTACTTTATACCCGAGTTGATTCAACTTTATGTTGAAATATCTATACTGTTGATAGTCTAACAAGTCTAGAAATTGAGCTCGATAAGCAAGCGCTTGGAAAGAAACAAGCCATTTCTTTTTTAAATCCATATAAGAATCAGGATTTGATTTTCTTGGAAGAGTACTAAAGTCTTTAGTGAATTCTTCCTCAGGGAGTAAAAAAGCCCCTGCAAACCAATCGGCTTCTTGCTCATACTGTCTATGCGATTTATTATCTAAAGAAGAAAATTCAACTTTATAGTGTAATAATAAATGCCCTAGTTCATGAGCTAAGTCGAAATTTCTTCTAACTGCAGAGCGTTTTAAATTTCCCAACATTATAAAAGGTCTGTCGTCCTCAGACCATAAACTATAAGCGTCTATCTTTTCCCCTATAGCTTTTTCAAAGATAAATAATCCTTTTTTTTCAAGAATAAATAACAAATTTAAGTTGCTTTTGTTATCTAATCCTAAAAATTCTCTTGCCATCTTAGCTGCTTGATGAATTTTCACCTTAGGCTCGTCATTTGAATTAATCATATATTCAATGACCTTTTCTCTCAAAATGACGATTTCATTCTTTGGATAATGAAGTTTCTTTTCTATAACATTCAAAAATGCGCTGATATATTCAATATTTTTAGCTTCACTTTGAGTTTTTTGAGCACTATTTATAATTTGAGCTCGATAAGCGATATGGCCTTGCTGTATATTCGATTTTCCATTTTTATTAAGGAAATCTTCAGAGTAAAAATATTTACTTTTTACTCTGAAAATCTTTTTCAATTCATTAACAACTTCCAATTTTGGAGACATATAACCATTCTCATATTGCCAAACAGATTGCTCAGTAATTTCAAGCATGTCAGCAAGTTGTTTCCTTGTATAACCATGGAGAATTCGAATGTTGGTCAAATTTGTACCAACAAACATGGATATCTACCTCCTAAACTATATTTCTACTTCTAACTCTTATCATCATCGTCTGATTTTTCTTTATCCAGCTCTTCTT
>NZ_JBFULJ010000357.1:0-3778 GCF_056400385.1 Priestia sp. P5_B4 | reverse complement strand
ACCTTTCTTTTTGGCCTATTGTTTTTTTACTACTATTAAAATAAAGAAAGTGGTGATAATTATGCTATTTCAATCGGATGAAGGAAAGGAACCTTTAACTGTTGAGATACACACTGAAGTGGATATAGTAGAAGCGCGTCAGAAAGGGCGAATGTTTTCTAACTGCTTAGGCTTCAGCACACTTGATCAGGCCCGAATTATTACGACTATTTCAGAATTATCCAGAAATATATATAAATATGCCACTACCGGAAAAATTACAATGGAAATAATAGAGAAAAAACCTGAAATAGGACTCAAAATAATAGCTATAGATAAAGGACCTGGCATTAAAAATATTCAAAAAGCGCTGGAAAGTGGTTATACAACGTCAGGAGGGTTAGGCGTTGGTTTATCAGGGGTGAAAAAATTAATGGACGAATTCACCATATCATCTCAAGAAGACCATGGCGTTAACATCCAGGTTATAAAATGGAAAAAAAGAAATAAGTAAAAGGAAGACAAGTTAAACTGTAAACGTTTATCTACAACAGTAGGTAAAGATTTGTATAGATTTATGAGTAGCTAGACTGAAAAATCTATTTTTCATTAAGCACTATTAAGGTCAAGAAATTTTAAAAAATTTAAGAAAGAACGGACTTCCTCTTTACAAAAGACTCCTTTATTGAATAGAAGATAGCTTCTAAAAACATCATCCCCTGATGATCCGGCTCTAGGATAAGGTTAAGATATTTCACATGCGTGAATTGATACCTTCAGCATGTGCTTCTCCTCTATTAACTCTTAGCAGTAGGACAAAAATGTTTCTTCGCAGTGTCACAAGAGGCTTAGAAACATGAGAAAAAGGTGTAGAAAATTATGATCAATTATATTTAATCGTTAAAATAATTGATCATAATCAAGTCTCAAAAACCATAGATTCTTGGAAATTATTAATAATGATAATTGTGATATAAACAGTACAAGTATATAATTGTGTGAAAAAAGGATGGGTACTATGCCGATTAATTCGTTTGAAAACTATCCGATGAGCTGGAAACCATCTGTTGATAAAACAAGAAAGCCTATTTACCAAGCCATTGCAGGACAATTGGAACAGGATATTATCAAGGGAGTTTTATTACCTGGAACAAAACTTCCTCCACAGAGAGAGCTAGCCGATTATTTAGATTTAAATTTGAGTACGATTTCAAAAGCATTTAAAGTGTGCGAGCTAAAGGGTTTATTAAGTGCTACTGTTGGAAGCGGTACATTCGTATCGTATGATGCGTTATCGAATGCATATTTACTCGAAGATATAAAGCCTAGCCACTTAATTGAAATGGGCGCGACACTGCCAGACAATGATTCATACGAGCCGCTTCTCCTTCAACTAAAAGATATGCTACAAGAGACTGATTACGAAAAGTGGTTTAGTTATGGGAGGCCAGGTGAAAGTCTTTGGCAAAAAGATGCAGCTGTAAAGCTGATGAGAAGAGGCGGATTCAAAACAACAGTTGATCACATTTTATTTGCAAATGGAGGACAAAATGCAATTGCTGCAATACTAGCGAGTCTTTGTCAGCCTGGAGATCGCATCGGGGTTGATCATCACACTTATCCAGGTTTAAAAACGGTTGCAGCTATGCTTAGTGTACAATTAGTACCGATAAAATCAAAGAATTATGAAATGAGTCCAACTGCTTTTGAATATGCATGTAAAAATGATAATATTAAAGGCATTTACTTGATACCAGACTACCATAATCCAACTGCTTGCTGTATGTCTGTTGAAAACCGAGAAAGGCTTGCCGTGATTGCAAAAAAATATAACCAATTTATTATTGAAGATGCAACGTATCATCTCCATCATGAGCAACCAATGCCAGCAGTGGCATCATATGCACCAGAACAAGTCATCTATATTGCGAGTTTATCAAAATCAATAGCACCAGGGTTACGACTAGCATATGTAGCAGCGCCTAGTCGATTTAAAGAGCCTATTTCAAAAGCACTTTATAATTTAAATATATCAGTTTCACCATTATTAGCAGAGCTAACAGCACGTATTATTGTGTCAAATCAATTTGAACCCTTAGTAGAGAATCATCGTCAACAAGCTATTCTCAGAAATMGAATTGCAAATCAATATTTAGAAAATTACACGTGTTTAGGTATGGAAACTGGTATATTTCGTTGGTTACTATTACCAGAAAAGATTACAGGTGCTGAATTTGAAACATTAGCTGCGCAGCAGAACGCTTTGTAGTGGGAAACAGTTGTCCAGACAGAGCTGTAAGGATCGCTGTCTGTGCACCGAAAACGATTGGAGAGCTTGAGCAAGGATTGATTATCCTTAAACGTTTACTTAACGACTATTTATAATATTGTTTGCCATACAATTATAATATTGTATGGCTTTTTTATGCGTGTTATGATAATCCAAATCTAGGGAGAATATTTTCAAAAATAAAATGAGTTTTCTGAAAGGAAGGTTATGATGGTAAACGAGGATCATGTAAAAGCTTCAGACACCCAATCAACTTGTTTACAAGAATATGTTAATTCATCAGAGAAACAAAAAGCTTTATATAAACGAACCTTATTTGTTGTAAGTGTTTCTCAAATCTTTGGCGGTGCAGGATTGGCAGCAGGAGTTACTGTCGGTGCACTTATTGCACAGCAAATGCTTGGTACAGATGCCTATGCAGGAGTACCGACGGCTCTATTTACTTTAGGATCTGCAGGAGCTGCTTGGTTAGTAGGAAAGCTTTCTCAAAAAAAAGGGCGTCGTGCAGGACTTACAACGGGTTTTATTCTAGGGGGAGTTGGAGCAATTGGTGTTATTTTTTCTGCCATTCTTAATAGTGTTTTTCTTCTTTTTCTTTCGCTCCTCGTTTATGGATCAGGAACAGCTACTAATCTACAAGCGCGTTATGCAGGAACAGATTTAGCCAAAGCAAAACAACGGGGGACCGCTGTTAGTATGGCCATGGTTTTCACTACATTTGGAGCCGTTGCAGG
Source organism: Priestia sp. P5_B4 (assembly GCF_056400385.1). Taxonomy (NCBI): domain Bacteria; kingdom Bacillati; phylum Bacillota; class Bacilli; order Caryophanales; family Bacillaceae; genus Priestia; species Priestia sp. P5_B4. The sequence continues at coordinate 775 of NZ_JBFULJ010000357.1, read as the reverse complement.
TCCGAATTTAGTTAATGTAATGGGAGATTTTGCTCTTTCTATTGGTGCCCCAGCACTTGCGGGACCTTTCATTTTAGCAGCAGTTGCATATATAGTAGCTGGTCTTGTATTTTATATTATGCTGCGTCCGGATCCGTTACTGATTGCAAGAGCAATAGAAGCGAATGAACAAGAACGTGATGCTCAAAGAAATTTAATAAATACTGAGCGATCAACGAACAAAAAAGGAGTGGCTGTTGGCGCCACAGTTATGGTCCTTACTCAAATTGTAATGGTTGCTATCATGACCATGACACCTGTGCACATGAAACATCATGGCCACGGGCTAACTGAAGTAGGAGTTGTAATTGGCTTTCATATTGGTTCTATGTATCTTCCTTCATTATTTACAGGGGTCTTAATTGATAAAATTGGACGAACGGCGATGACAATTACTTCAGGAATTATCCTTCTTTTAGCTGGGCTGGTAGCAGCTATGGCACCGAGTGATTCAATGGTTCTTCTAGTGGTTGCCCTATCGTTACTTGGATTAGGATGGAACTTAGGTTTAATTAGCGGGACAGCTCAAATAGTGGATGCTACAGAACCATTAACACGTGCGAAAACACAAGGTGCTATAGACGTTTTAATTGCTTTAGCGGGAGCTTCCGGAGGAGCTTTATCCGGAATGGTTGTGGCTCAATCAAGTTATGCCGTTTTATCATTAAGTGGAGGAATTCTATCTTTGATATTAATTCCGGTTATCATATGGGCTTATAGGAGTACAGGTGAAAAT
>NZ_JBFULJ010000356.1:0-3781 GCF_056400385.1 Priestia sp. P5_B4 | reverse complement strand
CCCCTATAAGATGCATTGCAGACTAGTATAACATGAACACTTACAACAATATAGTTATAATAGAATGCAAGTTTTGCTAATTCGTAAAACGCATGTTCAACCTTTTATATCAACAAAAAAAAGTTGACTCTGCTGAAATATTCAGAAAAGTCAACTTTTACGTTTATGCATTATGTTTTAATACATGAGACTTAAAGAGCTGTTCGTAATCTTTCCATTTCAACACGCGTTTTAAATATTCTTGAAACGAGTAGGTTTGCTTCGGAACTGATTCGTTCGTGATTTGTCTAATAAATAAATCAAGTTTTGCAGATAACATGAACCGAAACGTGCTATTTTCCTCTAAAACTGGAATTTCAGTAATTTTTACTTTTTGACCACTGACATGTTTAAATTCAAGGCTTTTTAATAGCAAGGCGATCAACCCTCTTTTTACCCGTTTATTTTATTATAATGCTTCAGGCACTTTCTGTCTTGATAAAATAAAAAGAAAACACAAATATTTTTTAAAATAAAAATGCTTCATCAACTTATTCGACAGTTGATGAAGCATTCCTTTTTAAAATGAGCTTCTATTTAAATAAATAAGTGAAACAAGTTGCTTTCTTTATTAATTTCTGTGTAAGGGAATCCCTTTTTATCCATACGATTAATCAGTGGATAATAATCTTCTTTATGCTTGAGCTCAATTCCCACAAGTGCTGGTCCACTGTCTTTGTTATTCTTTTTCGTATACTCAAAGCGCGAAATATCGTCTGTCGGTCCAAGCACTTCGTCTAGAAACTCACGAAGAGCTCCTGCGCGTTGAGGAAAATTAACGATAAAATAATGCTGTAATCCTTCATAAATCATTGAACGTTCTTTGATTTCTTGCATACGTCCAATGTCATTGTTTCCTCCGCTGATGACGCAAACAACCGTTTTTCCTTTAATTTGCTCACGGTATGAGTCAAGAGCAGCAATCGAAAGAGCTCCTGCTGGTTCTGCTACAATCGCATTTTCATTGTATAGAGATAAAATGGTTGTACAAACCTTGCCTTCAGGAACAACTACAATATCGTCCACAAGCTCTTTACTGATGTCGTACGGAAGCGTTCCAACTGTTTTAACAGCTGCTCCGTCTACAAATGGATCGATTGCCGGTAGCGTCACTACATTTCCATTTGCTAAAGATGTCTGCATGCCAGGCGCGCCTGCTGGTTCTACCCCAATCACAGCTGTTTGAGGCGAGATGCTTTTTACGTATGTGCCGACACCGGAAATTAATCCGCCCCCGCCGATACCCGCAAATACGTAGTCAATTTCATCTTCACAGTCATTGAACATTTCAACGGCTACTGTACCCTGTCCTGCAATAACGTCTACATCATTAAATGGGTGGATAAATGTTCGATGTTCCTCTTCACTGCATGCAATAGCTTGTTCATAAGAATCATCAAACGTATCTCCGATTAGTACGACCTTTACGTTATCTTTGCCTAAAAATTTCACTTGATTAATTTTTTGGCGCGGCGTTGTGCTCGGCATAAAGATTTTACCATCGATATTTAAATGACGGCACGCATATGCTACACCTTGTGCGTGGTTTCCTGCACTTGCACAGGCAATTCCATTTTCTAATTCTTCTGGGGATAACTTTTTGATTCGATTGTACGCACCGCGAATTTTAAATGAGCGCACCACCTGTAAATCCTCACGTTTTAAATAGATATTACATTCATATCGTTCAGACAAAACGTCATTACGCTGTAGTGGTGTATGCACAACAACATCTTTAATCAATTGATTTGCAATCATGATGTCCTCTAAATGTACGTGTTTTGTTCGATTATCTACTTGTTGTTTCATAACCAACTTCCTTCCTCTTCTACCATTATTAATTTGTACATTATATCACAAAAAATTTAGAAAAATCATTATTTTTCATTAATAATAACTAAAAAAACTTTTCCAACTATTTTACTGTCCACATACTTTACATATGTTTAGCAAACGCTAAATAGACTTACAAAATTGCCCATACTTTCTATATGCAGCTGATGCGATAACAGGTATAAATTAAGAAAGGTTGTGGAATAAATGGATTTTTCGCTTCAAAGTCATGAAAGTGCCGTTCCATGCGAAATAGTTGCAGATGAAGAAAACGGTAGATACATGCTTCGCAAAGCAGATACGAGCGGAGAAGTTTTTAATACACCAAGCGAGCTGATTCAATGGATTGAAGCTAACTGGAGCCCTGAACAGTTTGTGAGCCCAGCGGCTTTTCACGAAATGATAAAGCAATTAAAATCAATATATAAAGAGATTGAAATATACGGAAATCAATCTAAAGACGAATAAATGGAGTATAGAAGCTAGCTAATAGGAGGTGCTTGTTACACCGCATTTGATTTCCATGCGAGACTTCGCTTTCCGCGGGCGGGCGGTGAGCCTCCAATCAACTGCTAAAAGCACCTACATACATGAAATCTACCTTCACCCTTATAATGAAAAGATCCGAACGATTCAACGTTCGGATCTTTCTTCGACTAACATACTTTGTACCAGACTCGCGTTTTTTATAAACAAAAGAGATCAGCTTCGCTCGTATAAGGTAAAATAATACGTGTAGGGATTTTTTTCATCTTTAATTCCTTGCTGCTTCGAAATAACTTTCCATTCGCTCAGATCAATCGCAGGAAAATGTGTATCTCCTTCAAAGGATTCTTCAATATGCGTAATATAAAGTCGGTTTGCAACGTCTAATGTTTGCTCATACAGAGTAGCTCCGCCAATCACGAACAGCTCGTCTTCTTTTTCAGCATCTAATGCTTCTAGTTCCTCAACTGAATGAATAACGGTTGCTCCTTCTTGCTGATAATCTTTTTGACGCGTAAGAACCACATTTTCGCGATTAGGAAGCGGTCGTCCAATTGATTCAAATGTTTTTCTTCCCATTACAATCGTATGACTCGTTGTGATGCGCTTGAAATACTTTAAATCTTCCGGAAGACGCCATGGCAAATCATTCTCTTTACCGATCAGCCTGTTTTGATCCATTGCGACAATGAGGGAAATCATACGCTCACAGCTCCTTTGATGTGAGGATGCGCATTATAGTCTACTAACTCAAAGTCTTCAAATTTAAAGTCAAAAATTGATTTTACGTCTGGATTGATTTTCATTTTTGGCAAAGCATGAGGCTCACGCGTTAACTGCAGGTTTACTTGTTCAATGTGATTGCTGTAAATATGCGCATCGCCAAACGTATGAACAAAATCACCTGGCTCTAAATCACACACTTGTGCCACCATCATTGTAAGCAGCGCATATGAAGCAATATTAAACGGTACGCCTAGGAAAATATCAGCTGAGCGCTGATACAATTGACAAGACAATTTGCCGTCCGCTACGTAAAACTGAAATAAGCAGTGACACGGCGGTAAAGCCATATTGTCTACATCAGACACATTCCAGGCGCTTACCATTAAGCGGCGAGAATCAGGGTTGTTTTTAATTTGATTGATAACATTGGTAATTTGATCAATTTTTTCTCCGTCCGGCGTTGGCCATGAACGCCACTGATGCCCATACACAGGGCCAAGCTCGCCGTTTTCATCCGCCCATTCATTCCAAATGCGCACGCCGTTATCTTGTAAATACTTAACGTTTGTATCTCCTTGTAAAAACCAAAGCAATTCATGAATAATTGATTTTAAATGAAGTTTTTTTGTCGTTAATACCGGGAAACCTTCTTGTAAATTAAAACGCATTTGATAGCCAAATGTGCTAATTGTACCTG
>NZ_JBFULJ010000355.1:0-3782 GCF_056400385.1 Priestia sp. P5_B4 | reverse complement strand
CAGTTAAGCCATACCATCTGGCCAACCTTAACGATGGCTAAAATTATTGAAATTCCATTTTTACAGCGTTTTGAATATATTTTAATTTCTCTGTGGCTTTTAGTCGTTCTTCCTACTATTGCCGTCAGCGTATGGTGTACAATTCGTGGATTTAGTAAAACATTTAATAAGCCGCCTACCATTTTTCTCATATTAGTTCTTATTGCCCTTCTTGGTTTTTCAATTTTCTTTGATGATCGGGAAACTATTGATCAGCTTAATACACGATTATCCATGACCGGCTTTTACTTTATTTATGGCTATATTCCTTTCCTTTTTCTCTACAGCCTCATTCGAGCCAAAGTAAAACAAAAGAAAGCACAAAAAGAAGAGCGTGAGCCAACTTTAAGTTGAATCACGCTCTTTTTCTCATATTATTTTATTTGTTAAATAAAACAGCGTATTCCCCGTATCCTTCTTTTTCTAAATCTTCCTTCGGAACAAAGCGAAGAGCTGCTGAGTTGATGCAGTAGCGCAAGCCGCCTGCATCTTGCGGACCATCATCAAATAAATGACCTAAATGAGAGTTAGCCGTTTTGCTTCGTACTTCTGTACGAACCATATTATGACTAACGTCCATGTTTTCTTTTACTTCATCTTTATTARTCGCTTTTGTGAAAGACGGCCATCCGCATCCGGCATCATATTTATCAGTTGAACTAAACAACGGCTCTCCTGATACGATATCTACATAAATACCATCTTCTGTATGATCCCAAAATTCATTACGAAACGGAGGTTCCGTTGCGTCATTTTGAGTGACTTCATACTGAATAGGCGTTAATGTCGTTTTCAGCTGGTCGTCGCGTCCAAAGTCTTTCCAGTTTTCTTTAATAAAACGATCACGTCCAGACCCGCGTCGATACATAGCATAGCGGAATTTATTTTTCTTATAGTAACCTTGATGGTATTCTTCCGCTTCATAAAACGGTTTTGCCGGTAGAATTTGTGTAGCAATCGGCTCAGAAAAACGACCGCTTGCTTCTAATTGCTGCTTCGATTCTTCAGCTAGTGCCTTTTGATGTTCATTGTGATAAAAAATAGCTGTTCGATACGAGTCGCCTCTATCCGCAAATTGTCCGCCTGCATCCGTTGGATCAATTTGAGGCCAGTATAGTTCTAAAAGCTTTTCATATGGAAAATCCTCTGGATCAAATGTAATTTGGACCGCTTCATAGTGGCCCGTGGTTTCTGAGCATACTTCTTTGTACGTCGGGTTCTCTTTGTGACCGCCTGTATAGCCAGATACAACTTTTATAATGCCTGGCTGTTCATCAAAGGGCTTCACCATACACCAAAAACAGCCGCCCGCAAAAGTTGCTACTTCATATTGTTCTGTCAAAAAGATGACCTCCTTCATGTGTTCTTTCTATTATTATACGCTGATTTTATGTTCTCACCAACTAACTTGCCTTTCATAATCTTTGCGTTTTAAGACAAAAAAATAATCAGTGAAAGCCATGTTCACTGATTATTCTTCCGCACTTAAAGCGCTTTATTTTTGATCGCCTTTAATTTTCTGAAACAGTTTATTCACCGTTTCAATTTCTTTATCTGTAAAGTGCTCAAAACGCTCAAGGAAATAGGCTCGTTTCTTCTCTTGAATAGCATTAAAAATATCCTGTCCTTCCTTGGTCAGTTCAATATCAATAATACGCCGATCGTTTTCAGACCGTTTGCGTGCAATGTAGCCTTTTGATAAAAGCAAGTCGGTTACCGCCGTAATGTGGCTTGCTGACACTTGAAGATACTTTGATAAATCAGTTGATCGCTGCCTGCCGGAATCAACCAGCATACGAAGCACCATAAATTCATTTGTTGATAGCTCTGAATTGTATACTTCATTAATTTCTTGGCGAAGCTGTCTGAACACAAAGCGAAACAGCGTCTCCATTTCTTGAACGAGCTCTTCTCTTTTTTTCACTTGTCACTCTCCTTAACGCTATCACATGATAACGAATATGTATTTACGAAAGTATTTCACTTTCTTAACTTAATTAGTTTTATCAAATTACTAAGCGTTTCGTCAACTATTATTGAGATTTTTTTCCACAAGTCTGTACGAATTGATGTATTTTTCATAAAATTCCATAAAAAAAGCGATTTACCGTTATGGTAAATCGCTGCTAATAGCTAAAAATACCGGTTAAAAAGCTTCTCCATCTCGGAACAGGCTTTTTACCTTTTAAGCTGTCTTCACTTTTTAACTGACTTTCAAGTTCCACTACTCGATTTTCTAATTTCGTAATAACTTTATTTAATCGATCGATTTCTGAACGATGCTCTAAAATTTGAAAAGTCACTACTTCTCCCGCTTTTTCTTCTGTACGCTTTTCATTTTCAATTAGCCTTAAAAAAAGCTGATCAAGCTGCTTTTGCATGTCTTGTGCACGTTCATCAGATATAACGACTTCCTCTTTTTCCACTACTTTTTCTACCACTTTGACGACGGCTTGACGATTGCGGTTTTTTTGAAAGTTTCTAAGTGCTTCAACATTTTCTTCTGTAAACTCACAGTGTCCCGATTCATTTCTCTCTAGCTCGATATCAGCCATTTTGACCCACTTTAATACCGTACTTGGATGTATTCCCAGCGCTTTTGCCACATCTACCGTTTTCATCGTCATGTTCCATCCCTCCATTTTTTTCATTTACTAGCCATTTCGAGAGAAATTTTTAAATCCCTTCATACGTGACAAAACTAGTATGAATTCGTCAAAGAAAGTGGACGTTCAACAAATGAAGAAAATGATGTCATTATTACTTAGAAAAACTCGTACAATCCTTCTGCAAAATAACAAAATTCGTGCTGTGAAATCTGCTTGCCATATCCCTTAAAAAAAGACGCGCGCTCTTTATCTGTAAAAATTCCGTCTTCAAAGCGCACAGCAAGCGCCATATCATAACGAGCGTCTCCGCAGGTTCCTCCGCTCCAGTCAATAACAGTTGTTATCCGACCGTCGTGTACAAGTACATTATCAATCGTGTAGTCTCCGTGAATAAGCACCTCTTGTTTGCATATCATGTTTTGCTTCTGCAGTTGTTTTAGCAGCTGTTGATTTCCGTCTACCTTATAGTGGATTAAATTGTACTCTGCCTCTTGCAGCATTCGGTGGATCCACAGCTGCTTGCTCACTAATTGTTCTGGACACTTCGCATCGTGAATGCGAGCAAGAAGACGCCCCATTTCGTAGACAATGTGCTCGCGCTTTTCTTCATTATCTTCTTTCTCTAAATACTCTCTTACAGTTTTTCCTTCAAAAAATTCTAGCAGCAGCCAGCTCTCTTCTGCTGTTTGGACGAATTTGTAAACGATCGGACTTCGACATTCTGCCAGTGCTTGTATATTCTTCAATACATAATATTCCTTATATAACCATTTTCTGTACTTTCCCCCTTTTGTCCGCTTTAAAACATACCTTTCTTTAGCGGTATGAAGGATACCAACATCCGACGTACATCCCTGCTTTGGAAACGTCACTTTTTCGATTTTTTTCACATACTTTTTTATAGAGTCAGGAATTTCTTCTACTATAATAGGATGCAACTGTCTCACTCTCCTTTCTTCCTACATTCTCTTTTAATTGCTCTTTCCCTACACAAAAAGTTGAGACATAACGAAATCAATTCAATCTAGAGACAAACAAATGGGGTAAATGAGCTATTTATGAAGCGCTTGTTACCCCGCTGTTGATTTCCGTGCAAGACTTCGCTTTCCGCGGGCGGCTGGTGAGCCTCCTCGT
>NZ_JBFULJ010000354.1:0-3786 GCF_056400385.1 Priestia sp. P5_B4 | reverse complement strand
ATTCAAAGGGTAAGAGCGAGAAAACAATATAATAAATAGAGAAATAAACAAATTGGTAAGAGAAGAGATTCTTTGAGAGAACACCCCACATAATTAAACCATACACAAGAAGTATAGACGCTAAATTAGCTATGGTACCTCCAGCATAAACACAAGCATGAGTAAACCGATTATCATACTTTAATTTTTCGTAAATACAAAAGGAGTGCAAAAAATAAATAGATTTTATTTTAATTTTTTTCCACCTAAAAATCGTTCTCCCTTGTCCAATGGTAAAATCGACATTTCCTCCTAAAATAATAGCCATAAGTGAGTGGCCCAGCTGGTGAATAACAGACACAAGTGGAATGACAATTAAAAAAGAAAATAATAATTTCGGCATATCACTCCATCCAAACATACCTGTCTCCCCTTCATGCTAAAATAATCTTACATTTGATATTCCACATTTTCGTCTATCAAAACCGGTATTTTTATGAGGGCTCTATAAGAGAATAGTGCTTTTCTATGCTTTGTGTTTATGATTTCCATTAGGTTAACTAAATAATTAAACCGGACCTTCTTTACAATAAAAAGAGCTACCTCCAAATAGAAAAAGGTAGCTTGCTCTACTCAAGAAAAAAATTACATACGTTAATCTGGTTTAAAAAATTTAAGTATTTTAACATGATAAAATACTTAAATAAAGCGCTTTCGTTCTTTTGTTCTATTCATTTAATTCACCCAATAATACATATAAAGTAGAGCTTTACAGAGCCAATGATGGTGCTACTATGAGTTATACTCTTAGAGGAGAAGTCGGTAATAATAAAAATTAAACACCTCTATTTCTATTTAGTTTTTAACATATAACGGAAACACATAATTAATATTTTATAGGATATATAAAAGAACATTTTTTTTCTTCTGTTAAATGTTCTAAAAGCCTATTTTGAACTTCGTTAATATCTATTGCTTCTAAAATTGGAATAATATCAAAAAAATCTAAATCGTTAACTAAATAACCAGCTACATTTCGACAGAGTTTACTTGGTGAATCAAATAATTCTAGTACTCTACCAATAATCTTATAACGGGCTCTTTGAAAATTTAACTCCTCTAACCCATAGTTCTTGATTTTCTGGACAGTTTTATCCCACTCATTAATTATTAGATCAGGTCTTTTAGAAACGCCACCTAATGCTGAGTAGGCATAAGAAAGGCTAGCTTCATACGACCAAAAAAAGTCTTTTCCAATTAACTCTTCATTATATAGTTTTTGGTATAGAAGAGAGCTTTTTCCTGAAATCGATTCCAAACCTACCTTAGTTAGGTAATCATGTTTTAACAATTTGCTTTTCGTTAAAAATTCTGTACTGTCCCTGTATCCCCAAAAAAGTTGAGGCTGTGAAATAGGCATCTTTGTTTCTAAAAAAGGACTTCCTATAGTAATTTTATTATCTATTTCTTTTATAGTTACTGATTTTTTATCCTGATGAATATTTACATTTTGAACTACATTAAAAATAACTTCGGGCTCTATATCTCCAATTACTACCAGTTTCATATTTTCAGTTCTATAATATGCTTTATAAAATAACTCAAGGTTAGCTTCATTTATTTGGGCGATACTCGATATTGTACCTAACACCGGGGTGCCCAGAGAATGATGTTCGCCATAAAACAGTTTTAACAAATTAAAAAAACCATTGTTACGTGCGTTATCAGTGGACATTCGAATTTCTTGTTCAATAACCTTTCTTTCCTTATCTATAATTTTTTTTGAAAAAGATAAATTATTGACAAATTCAAGTAACGTCTTTAAATTTCTAGGTATTTCTTCAGTACAAGAAACCGTATAAGAAGTTATATCAAATGTGGTAAATGCATTAATAGAGGCTCCACCCGCAGCAAATTGATTTAAGATATCTTTTCCATCCTTTTTGTAAAACATAATGTGTTCTAAAAAATGCGCTATTCCCTTAGGAACAATCTGAACTTTAGAACCCGTTTGTAATTGTAAGTCACTGTTAAATGAACCACATTTCACTAACAACATCATATACACTTCATTAAATCCTGGTTTTTGAATTACATTGATATCTAAATTATTAATATTAATTGATTTAACAGAAGGTGTAATTATCATCTTTACTCTCTCCCTTATTACCTAATAGATATAATGTACAACCTTCTAACTTTTGAGCTGCACTTATAATTTCAGTCAGAGTAACTTCCTGTACAGCTAAAAGCATTTCTTCCATAGTACGAACTCGTCCACTTACTATACCATTTTGATGAAAGTCTATTAAACTTGCAACAGAATCTAATGATAACTTATATATGTTACACAACCCTTTAATCGTGAGCTCTATCTCTTCTTCTGATACTACACCCTTTTTAATTAACTCTATCTGTTCCGTAATAATCATATTTGACTTCTCTAATGTATCCGGCTTAATGCTAGATTGTATATACATTATTCCTTTTAGTGCATCTAATGAGCTTGATACAAAATACGCAAGTCCATATTCTTTTCTTAAATTAACAAAAAGTTTTGAATGGGGAAACCCACCCAAAATTCTATTACAGAGAACAAGTGAAGGATAATCATCGCTTGAAAACATTACCCCTCCTGTACTATATCCAACATTCACTAATAATTGACTTAAGGAGAACTTTTCGTAAGTGTGATTCTTTGCAGATATCCGCAAAGGAGAAGGAGGTTCCAGTTTATACTTTTTATTTGACTCATTTAGTTTGCTAATCTCTTTTCCAAACCTTGATATTAATTCATCTACTATACAGTTTGGTTCTATATTACCCACAACATAAATATGTAAAGGTGAGCTTTGAATAATTTGGTTATAGAGCTCAAATAATGTTTTTGACGTCCATCTATCGATATCCTTTAGGTAACCTAAATGTGGAATACTGTACAATTGTCCCTCTGTCATCTTGCTTAGGCACCGTTCGATTGAATAAGTAACTTTATTATTTAATCTGTTAATTATACGACTAAAATGCTGTTGTTTTTCATTTTCAACAGAATCCACTGAAAAAGTCGGCTTAAATAAAACGTCAGATAAGATAGTAATAACCTCACTTACCACTGATTTTTCATGATAAACGTTAAATGGGTTTGGGAAGGTGACTGAAAGACCCAGTATTTGCTTTTCCCCTTTCTTTTCAACTGATGCTTGTAGCTTAGCACCGTATAACCTATCTAGGATCAACTGTAGGCTTTGATTGTTTAGATAACTATTAGATCCCTGTAACAAAATATGAGGTATCATAGCAGCCCCTGTAACTACTTCCTTATCAAGATCCAAATATACACGTACAGCAATTGTAGTTAATACGTATTTTTCAGTTGGTAGAACATGTATCGCCATTGGGCCCTTCTCAAAAGTCTGAAACTGTTTCATGACATGGTCTCCTTCTCATTTAGCTTAAGTCGACGACCATTAACAAACCATCCTATAATCCAAACAATACTTAGGATTGTAAAAGGTAATGCAGATAACCATAAAAGACTTCGAACATTCACAAAATGGTTAAGCTGAGGTAAAATACCCGTTAAGGTAATAAATAAAATTCCATCTAATGCATCTGCCAAAGCTATGACCTTTCCACGATTAATACTAGAAGTAAGTTGTAATTCTACTTCTAAAAGGTTAGAAGGTAAAAATAGAGCGACCCAAATCATTAAATAGCATATTGGTCCGAATATAATAGGTGATAGTGAAAGTCCTATAGTACATAAAGACATTATTAATAACGGTATCGCATAACCATAAGGTACTC
>NZ_JBFULJ010000353.1:0-3800 GCF_056400385.1 Priestia sp. P5_B4 | reverse complement strand
CTGGTTTACAGTGCTACTTTTGGCATATTTTTCAATTTGCGTAATATGCCAGCTCAACCCCCTCGCCACGCTGTTTTTCCGGATAGAAAGATACTCTCTTTCTTCTCTTAGATACCCTATAAGACGAACTTTAAACCTAAATACACCCGTATAGTTTTGAACATAAAGATTCACACTTGTTACATTTATTTACATTGTATTCTTAGTAAATGAGAACGTTTTATGAGATAAATTCAAGCTTTTATTTTTTAAAATTAATTTTTATAATAAGTCACATTTCTTTAACTGAAGTCGCCTTGATACTTATTGACTCTCCCATATATTAGAAATATCATAAAATAAAACATACTTTTTCGATAAGAATTACATGTTTTAGTATACATAGAACTGGAAGTGATGAAAAAATTTATCAATCTTACACAAAGAAAATATGACTTGGGGTGGAAAATGATGAAAAAACTGACGGGTTTAGTATTAACAATGACTTTCGCTAGCTTTTTATCGGCCTGCGCACTAAATAGTAGCACAGAGGAAAAAACTAATAAGGAAACAACTTCTGCTGCACAGACGGCTGACATTAAACAAATAAAAGATCAGGTAATAAAAGCTTCTAACACAGGAAACATTCCAGCTAAAGCGTTAGAAAGAAAAGATACGTTTATTGCTGGAATGTCAGCTCCTGGAGGCGTCTTTTTACCTTATTTCTACGACAACGGGTGGGATGGAAACGCGACAAGTCCTATCTTTAGCCCTTTAGTAGATTTAGATAAAAACGGAAAGCCGGTTCCGATTTTAGCGAAAAGCTGGGAAATCTCGGACGATCAGCTTGTTTATACGTTTCACTTAAGGGATGGTTTAAAATTCAGCAACGGCTCTCCTCTCACTGCCGATGACGTAGCTTTTACATTAACTCTTCTTCACGACCCTGCTTATGACGGATGGGGTGACTTAGCAACCGCTACAATCAAAGGTGGAAAAGACTATAAAGATGGAAAAGCGAAAACAATAGAAGGAATTAAAGTGATTGATCCTTTAACAATTAAAATCACAACGGAAAAAGTAAACGCAAAAGCTCTTTTACTACTAGGCGGTATCGTACTATCAAAAGATTATTACGGAAAAGACTATACGTACGGTCATTTAGATTATTTAAAGAACCTTTATTCAAAGCCTATAGGATCCGGACCTTACAAATTGGAAAAATATATTCCCGGTCAGGAAATACGCTATGTTGCAAATAAAAACTATTATGAAGGCCCGCCGAAAGTAAAAAATTTCATTTATAAAGTAACCACGCCAGAAACAACTTCTCAGCTATTTGAAGCAGGCGAAACAGACTATGACCGTTTTCCAGCAGAACCCGAGAGCGTAGAGCAGCTTAAAGAGCTAGGTTTTGCAAATATCAAGGTCACAACCGCTAACTCTTATAGCTACGCATATATTAACAACACTAAGCCTTATCTAAAAGATAAAGCCGTCAGACAAGCATTGATATACGGACTTGATCGTCAAAAAATTACGGACGTCACGTATAAAGGATACGGCACTGTTGCTAATGTACCTGTTTCTCCTGTTTCGTGGGCATATACAGAAGATGATATAAACAAATATAAATATGATGTCAAAAAAGCTAAACACTTATTAGATAACGCAGGATGGAAAGTTGGAAAAGACGGAATACGAGCTAAAGGTGGAACGAAGCTAAAAATTAGTTATTTAACAAGCAGAAATGCCGACGATTTTATTCCAATCGCAAAAGAAAATTACAAGGCGCTGGGCATCCAATTTAACCCGGAAGTATTAGACTTTAATACGCTTTTGACTAAGCTGAATAAAAAAGATTACGACTTAGCCGCCGTTTCTACCCCTATGCTTTCTGACCCTGACGATGCAGTCGCTGATTTAGCTTCGACTCATCCTGATAACTCGGCAGGCTACTCAAATCCTAAAGTAGATAAATTGCTGGAAGAGAGCGTTAGCACTACGGATATCAACGAACGCAAAAAGATTTACCATGAACTGTATAAAGAATTATCTGATGATCCACCTGTCATTTTGCTGAATTACCGCAAAGTTATTCACGCTAATAATGCACGCATTAGTGGACTTAATCCTGATAATTTCACGGGGATTTCTTCGAGCCTTCCAAACCTTTCAATTAAAGAGTAAAGTCTGCTTTCATGTATAGGTAAAAATAGTGCCCGAGTCTAGACGCCGGGCACTTTTAGGGAGGAACACGTATTGAAACAATATATTTTTTATCGATTTTTACAAATGATTCCTATTTTAATTGGCACATCTTTTCTTATTTTTGTTCTTTTTGCTTTATTGCCCGGGGATTATATCGACTCAAACCCTAAGCTAACCCCGGAGAGAGCTCAGGAACTACGAGAATTATATGGACTTGATAAGCCAATTTTAGAAAGATACGTACAGTGGTTTACAGATTTAATAAAAGGTGATTTTGGTTTTTCATTAAAATACCAAGAACCTGTAACGTCATTATTAAATAAATTCATTTGGAACTCATTTCTTATAGCTGCAGTTTCTCTATTTTTCACCTGGACAATCGCTTTATTTACAGGGGTTATTTCGGCTGTAAAACAGTACTCTTGGTTCGACGGTTTCGTTACACTTGGTGTTTTTGCTGCTATGTCCTTCCCTTCTTTCTTTATTGGTTTATTGCTTATTAAATTTTTTGCTGTTGATTTAGGGATTCTTCCAATTGGAGGGATGATTGATACAGGCAGCAATACAACAAAGCTCGCTTACCTGCTAGAAGTGAGTAAACATATGGTGCTACCGGTGGCGATTTTGACACTTTTAAGCGTAGGTTCATTAACCAGATATTTTCGTACCGGAATGCTTGAAGTCATTCGGCAAGATTATATACGAACAGCACGTGCAAAAGGATTAAAAGAACGCTCTATCATTTTCAAGCACGCGTTAAAAAATGCGTTACTTCCTGCTATTACACTGTTAGCTTTTGAACTGCCCGGGCTATTTTCCGGAGCGATTATAACCGAACAAATTTTCAACTGGCCTGGGGTGGGCAGAATTCAGCTAGAAGCATTAAGCTTTAGAGATTATCCAGTCTTAATGTCTTTTACGATGTTACTTTCTTTTTTAACGATTATAGGTAACTTTTTAGCAGATATTACATATGCAGCGGTCGATCCGCGAATTCGGTTAAAGTAGGCGATTATTTTATGGAAACTTCCTTAGTAACAGAACAGCCGCAAAAAGACGCAGTTTCAAAACCAATATCACTATGGAAACAAACGTATAAGCGGCTGCGAAAAAATAAATTAGCGATAAGTGGATTATTCTTTTTGCTTGCCATGATTGCTTTTAGTTTTATTGGCCCTTTGTTTTCTCCTTATGTTAACAGTACTGTAAACGTTAGTTTAATGAATGATCCCCCAAGCGCTGAGCATTGGTTAGGTACAGATAAGTATGGGAGAGATGTACTCACGCGCTTGATGCTTGCTGGTCAAATTTCTCTCACTGTAGGAATTGCTTCTATGGTTCTGTCTGTGTTAATTGGCTCTGTTTTAGGAGCCGTTGCTGGTTTTTATCGAGGTATCATTGATCAAGTGCTGATGAGGCTGGCTGACATATTGATGTCTATCCCTGGCCTCCCTCTTTTATTGATTATGGGCGCTATTTTATCAGAATGGAAAACTCCTTCTGAATACCGCATTTATATCATTATGCTCATGCTCAGCTTAATTGGCTGGCCTGGGCTTGCAAGGCTTGTTCGCGGCCAAGTTCTTTCACTGCGTGAACAGCCTTTCATT
>NZ_JBFULJ010000352.1:0-3811 GCF_056400385.1 Priestia sp. P5_B4 | reverse complement strand
TTTCTGATGCGAACAGCTTTTATGTTTTAAACCGATCTTTTAATAAATTCCATAGGGAACTCACTCCGAGACTAATGCTGATCAGAATTCCTGATAGAGCTACTATTAAAGCGATATATTCAAAGATAGAAAACTGCTTCATACTATCCCAATTGATATTTCCCTTTAGTTTGCTAATAACTAAATTCATTCCGTAAATACCGGAAAGAACCGTGTAAATCGTTAAAATTAATAATAAGTAATTGTGACGCTTAGCTGCGATTTTCTCTTGATTTTGGTACAAAGTACCAAGAGTTTCTTTGACTTCTTGATAAAGAGAATTGATATGGAAGATTTTTTTAAAGAGCTCAGAAAACTCTTGACCTTCTGTGCGAGAGCTAATTTCTAAAAATAAATATTTACCTGAGAACACGGTAATAGAGCGGATTAGTCGTTCAATGCCCTCTGAAWTTTTATGAAACGTGAGCTGAGAATACTCATAAGATAGTTTTAGCAACACGATTTTATAGAAAAAATGTAAAAATAAATTATAGTAATGCTGGCCAAATAGATGATTCATCAAAAGCTGATCCGTTTTAGAGTCTGTCGATTTAGAAATACATGAAAACACATGGTCTGTTATGACGTAATATGTTTCAGGAGCCCATCTGGAATACACGTGTTTAGTATTATACGTTTTAATATACTCATGATTGTGTGCAGAAATAAACGCTTTCCCGTCAGGCATATAGCTATTTAGCTGTCCAGTACGAAATAAAGTTGTGGAATTAATCTCTTGCTCTTGATTTACCGTTACATAACTTAACACAAACATCCGTTCATCGATAAAATAAGGAAGGCTCCCCACATGCTGTTCACGTGTGGCTTCTTTCTTGATGTGTTCGTTCAAAAATGGCGCGAGCTGTGAAAAAATATAATCTTGTACTTTGCTATAGCGATGGTGTTCATAGGTAATGGTGGATCCATGCTCTTCAGCAAGCTTCGGTTCTAATACACGAAAATGATTCATGAACTCTAAAATATCATCATAGCTGTAATGATTATGGCTCATCTCAGTGCGAATGGTCATGACACCAATTTCAAAAGGACATAAAAAAACATCCACAGACAGCACGTTGCTAGACACGGTGGTGGAGGAAGTGTGTAACGTAATGGCATGGTCTATTTTTTTTGAAAATCGAAGCAACCCTTCTTTTTCGCACGAGTCAGGGAATAGAATGCATTCAATRTAAGGAAGAAAATATTGATCCAGGCTATCATGAGATACGTAATATTGTTCTCCATAGTATTCTTTTTCTAAATGTTTGTTTTGAATGGAGAAAAACTCGAACAAATTTGCTTTCAGCGCATGAACAAGCTGCTCTTTATTTTTTCGGTCAAAGGAAAAAGGAAAAAGAAACATGTTCATTGCTTTGGTAGGTACAATGGTTTGAAATGGTTCTGTTTTCCTTGGTGTATTGGTCATAAACTACATCCTTCTTATGGTCGGTTGTATTTCCTTGTAAGAGTCGAGGAAATGCAGGTAGAAAGTAAAAGGTAAAACAAGCTTTATAAAAACCGTTYTACCTGCCTGCAATGATTCAACGTATCATTTATAATATGCCAATTTTTTTAGAAAACAAACGTAAAAAAACCAACTAACATCATCATTAGTTGGTTTTACATACAGTGTCTGATTAGTGAATCGTGCGATATACACCAGTTACTTTTCCTAAAATCGTTACGTGGCGAAGAATAATAGGCGCCATCGTTGAATTTTCAGGCTGTAAACGAACGAAATTTTCTTCTTTAAAGAAACGTTTTACCGTTGCTTCGTTGTCTTCGGTCATAGCGACCACAATATCTCCATTATTAGCTGTTTGCTGCTGACGTACGATTACCATATCGCCATCTAGAATACCTGCTTCAATCATACTTTCTCCCATAATTTCAAGCATAAATACATGATCATCTGGAGAAACGAATTTATCTGGAAGAGGGAAATATTCTTCCACATTTTCAACGGCTGTTATAGGCAGACCCGCTGTTACTTTACCGATAACAGGAACATTAATGACATTGCTTTTAGGGATGTTTACTTCGTCTAGTTGAAGAACTTCGATTGCTCTTGGTTTTGTCGGATCTCTGCGAATTAACCCTTTGCTTTCTAAACGAGCTAAATGCCCGTGTACAGTGGAGCTAGAGGCTAATCCTACCGCTTCCCCAATCTCACGAACAGAAGGCGGATAACCTTTTAATTTTACTTCATGCTTAATAAAATCTAGTATGTCTTGTTGACGTTTTGATAGCTTCATATTTTTCACCTCGATTTTAGCTATTCTTTAGGTGAATTATACCACGTGATGTGTCAATATACAAACATAAGTTCGAAGAATTCCATTGACAGAAACAAATGTTCTCAATAAAATAAGAACATATATTCTGACAGGGGGATCATAATATGCAACAATTCTTACATTCTATGAAACATTACGCTATTTTTTTTGCAGTTATCGCTGCACTTACATATGTATTGACGCTGGTTTTAGGAGCGGATAAAGTAGATTTAGACAAATATTCAACGGTTACTATTACAAAAGGAGATACGCTTTGGGAATTGTCCAACAAGTATCATAATCACCATCATTTGACCACCAATGAATTTGTCAAATGGGTTGAAGACGTCAATGATTTAAACTCAGACACTGCCCAGTCTTTATCTCCTGGAGATAAATTATATATTCCTGTTTTAAAAAAAGAGTTACATAATCAAGTGGCAATTGAACAGTAGTGTGTAACGGCCGTTCCTGAATATTGTTAGAAGCCGAAAAGGTCGTGATAAAAGTGGATGCCATTATTTATTGCCGTGTCAGTACGGATAAAAAAAACCAAGAAACATCTTTACAGCGCCAGCAAGAAGAATTAAAAAAGCTTGCTGCTCTTCACCATCTAGACGTAAAAAAAGTCGTAATGGAAAAAGCAAGCGGATATGAAGTAGACAGAGAGGGTATTTTGGATGTTCTTCATACAATGAAAGAAGAAAAAATATCTGTGTTGCTTATTCAAGATGAAACACGATTAGGCAGAGGAAATGCTCGAATTGCGCTGCTTCATGCTTTTCATAAAGAAAATGCTACCATCTATACGATTAGTCATCAAGGCCAGCTTCAGCTTTCAGAATCTGATTCAATGGTGTTAGATATTATTAGCTTAGTGGAAGAGCATCAGCGGAAATTACATAATGCTAAAATTAAAAGAGGAATGAAAAGAGCTGTAGAAAACGGTTATCGTCCGCAGCAAAATTTAAAAAATCAAGGAGTTAACTCGGGAAGAGAAAAAAAAGAAGCGCCAATTGAAGAAATTGTCCGTCTTCGTCATAACGGCTTAACCTTTGCTGAAATTTCAGTTACGCTAAAAGGTTTTGGCTATAATATTTCAAAAGCGACGGTACATCGCCGCTATCAAGAATACCAAGAGAATGCTCAATCTCTTGATAAAACGAAAGAGATTTAGTAAGATGACTACATGTTGCCGGAACGGTTCGGTAATTTTAATTATTGATTATAAGGAGATAGGTTTTATATGCTATCAAAAGATAAACTTGCTCGTATTAATGCTCTTTCAAAAAAGGCAAAGGCTGAAGGTCTGACAGAATCTGAAGCGAAAGAACAGCAAGAGCTACGTCAGGAATATTTAAAAGTTTTCCGACAATCTATGACAAATCACCTTCATACGATTAAAGTTGTGGACGAAGAAGGTAAAGATGTTACGCCTAAGAAGTTAAAAGAGAGTAAAAAGAAGCGTCTTCACTAAGACGTTCTAGTAAAACTAG
>NZ_JBFULJ010000351.1:0-3816 GCF_056400385.1 Priestia sp. P5_B4 | reverse complement strand
CGTACCAAGCAGCACCAGCGATCTTAGATCAAGAGGGCGGCTATACAAGTGCCGTTTTACACGGAGACTATAAAACGTTCTGGAACCGTAATGAAATTTATAAACAGTTCGGTGTGGATCAATTCTTTGACGCAAGTTATTACAATATGACTGGTGATAACAAAGTAAACTATGGATTAAAAGATAAGCCATTCTTCAAAGAATCTATGCCAATGCTACAGTCATTGAAGCAGCCTTTCTATGCGCATATGATTACATTAACAAACCATTTCCCATTTGTCCTTGATAAAGGCGATGCTAGCATTGAGCCGGCAAACACAGGAGATGGAACGGTAGACCGTTATTTCCAAACGGCTCGTTATTTGGATGAATCACTGCAAGAATTCTTTACAGAGCTAAAAGCTTCAGGCTTATATGACAACTCAGTTATTATGATTTACGGTGACCACTACGGTATTTCTGAAAATCATAACAAAGCAATGGAAAAAGTTCTTGGCGAGAAAATTACGCCATATAAAAACGCTCAGCTTCAACGCGTACCGTTCTTCCTTCATGTACCAGGCGTAAAAGGTGGAGTGAACCATACGTACGGCGGTGAAATTGACGTAGTACCTACGCTTCTTCACTTAGTGGGAATTGATAGTAAAGAGTATGTTCAATTCGGTACAGATTTATTATCAAAAGACCATGATCAGGTAGTAGCATTTAGAAACGGTGATTATGTTTCTCCRAAATACACGTCAATTGACGGCAAGTATTACGATACAAACACGGGAGAAAGAATCACAGCAACAGACGAAGCGAAAGCTTATAAAAAGAAAGTTGGAAGAGAGCTAGAACTTTCTGATAAAGTGTTATACGGTGATTTATTACGATTTAATAAATTAGATGACTTTAAACCGGTCGATCCATCAAAATACATGTATGGAAAAGACCAAGAAACAGAAAAGTAATGTAAGCTTTCACACCATACAATCCAAACAAGCAAGTAGAGGAGCTTTTTAAAAGCTTAGCTACTTGCTTGTTTTATGAGAACTTCATTGAAAAAGAAAGCTGGTGACAGAAACGTGGAGCGAACAAGACGCAAAAGAAGAAGAAGAGTTCGATGGGGCAGAGTGTTCTTTGCTTTGTTGTTTCTTTTTATTATCGTTGGAGGCATATACAGCTATTTCCAATATAAGCAAGGGCTATCGATGGCAAGCGATGGTAAATTTGCGGATGACGGCACGACATTTGAACAGTTTCAAGGCAATCTCCCAAATAACGGAGAAGTAAATATGCTGCTGTTAGGAAGTGACTCGCGCGGGGAAAAGCATTCTCGTACAGACTCTATTTTAATTGCTCACTACGATTCTAAAAGCAAACACCCGAAAATTGTTTCCCTTATGAGGGATATGTATGTGGATATTCCAGGACACGGCAAGCAAAAGCTGAATGCTGCTTACGCGTTCGGAGGTCCTGAGCTGCTGCGTAAAACGATCAAACAAAATTTTGATATCGATATTAACTATTATGCAGTTGTGGACTTCGAAGGGTTTTCAAAAATTGTAGATACGATTGCACCTGATGGCATTAAAGTAACCGTGCCTCACGACATGTCTTCGGGAATTGGTATGACGCTTCACAAAGGTACCCAAGTTTTACACGGTGAACAACTGCTTGGCTATGTACGTTTTCGTCATGATAACATGAGTGATTTTGGACGCGTTCAACGCCAGCAAGAAGTCGTTTTAAAGCTTAAAGATGAAGTAGCAAGCCTAAACAGCATGTTTAAAATACCGAAGCTTCTCGGCGTAATGGATCCTTATATCGATACAAATTTAGATACAAAAAGCATGATGCTTCTGGCTAAAGATGTGGTAACAGGAAACATGAAAGATGTTCAAAGCCTGCGACTGCCGTTAGACGGATCGTTTGAAAACAAAACGTATAGCGGTGTTGGTATGGTGCTTGCTATTGATTTAGATAAAAATAAAGAAGCGCTGCAAGAATTTTTAAATGACAAATAAAGAAAAGCCTCGAGATGCATGTCTCGAGGCTTTTTCCCTATACATAGACGATAATGCGTTTGAATGATGTAATTAAACTGGTCACTATACCGGAGCATACAACAATGAATAATGAATAAATAGCTGTATCGTTTTGAAGCAGTAAAATACCTGAAATAATAATAGATGCGTCAATTACTAAAATAATGATGCCGGGGTTTAAAGATAACCATTTCGCAAGTATCAGAGAAAATAAGTCGACCCCGCCTTGACTTGCGTGCTGCCGGAGCATGATGCCGGTTCCGATTCCGTTAAAAACACCTCCAAGGCAAGCGCTTAAGATAATGGGAAGGTGAAAAATCCCATGAAGCGGAAACAGCAAATCAATCATCACGGCTGAGAGAACCATGCCATAGATAGCATTTAAAAAATAAGAGCGGTTAAAACCTAGAGCGAGAAGGTAAATAGGGAAGTTTAAGCAAAAAATCATCACGCCTACTTTATAGCCAAGTAAATAATTAAGAATTAAGCTAATTCCCGTAATGCCTCCTGTTACAAGCTGAAGCGGAAGAATAAAAACGTTAATTCCAATACTAACAAACACACTGCCAATTCCAATTGCAATTAATTTTTTATACATGCTGTCTCATCCTTGTCTCTGAATCTCTTTATATGTATATGAAGACAAGCAGAGTTTCAGCACAAAGACCGCTTCAGAAACCATAATGAACGGATTAAATATATGCAAAGGAAGCTGTTTTAAAATGCAAATGTGTTGCATAAACATGTTTCACCATAGACAATAAGAACTAATGAAGAAGGTAAATGGAGGAGAAAAAATTGATCGTTCGAAAAGCTAGAGAAGAAGAAACATCATCTATTGAAACAGTGACGCTTGCTGCTTATGAGCAATATGCAGCTGTAAAATCAGAAGCACACTGGAAAAGATATCGAAAGGGAATTTTACATACCCTGAGTGAAGAAAAGAAATTTGAGTGCATTGTAGTTGAAATCGATGGAGAAATGGCAGGAAGCGTTTTGTTTTATCCGCCGGATACGGATGTATACGGAGGGTTGTTAAAGCCATTTCCATGGGCCGAAATTCGTCTGCTGGCAGTTGCTCCGACGCATCGCCGAAAAGGAGTCGCGAATGCGCTTCTTGAAGCTTGTGAAAAAAAATCTCGGGAGCTAGGGTGTTCTTATTTAGGTTTACATACAGATCATTCAATGGAACATGCCATTAAGCTGTACACTAAAAGAGGTTACCTTCGCTTTCCTGATAACGATTTTTATCCGGTAAAAGATTTGCATGTTATGGCATTTAGAAAATCAGTCTAATAAAAAAGCCTTTGAAATCAATGATTTCAAAGGCTTTTTTGAGATTCTGAATTTAAAATGACAAAAGCGAGAAAAAGAATAGCAGAAGCTAGCCAAACTGCTTTTGTCCCCAGGGTGAAAGTAGAAATAGAACCTAACAATGCCCCGCTCAAAAAAGAGAGGATAATGGCTGTAAAACGAAGGCACTGATAAGCAGCGTTTTCATCGCGTTTGAATATAGCATAGTATGCTGCTTGAGAAGCAGTACGAAGGTTTCCGGTCGTCATGGTTGTATTATATGACCATTTTATCAAAGTTCTAAATGAAGAAACTTGAAGAGCAGCAACAAATGAAATTGTTACTGTAACCAACATATTAGAAACACTAGACGGTAAAAAACCAACGATAATGAGTACGACAATTTCTAAAAGCAATACGATACGAGAAGTATCAGGGAGTACAGATATAAATCGCGGTTGCTTAAATGTTTCGGTTACAGCAACACCTAGGA
>NZ_JBFULJ010000350.1:0-3823 GCF_056400385.1 Priestia sp. P5_B4 | reverse complement strand
GTATTATTATAAGTCCTTAAATTAAAAAGAATGCTTTAACTTTCCTTTTGGCTCTGCTAAACTTAATCATTTTATCTTTGATATATCATTAGTTGAATGAAGCTATTTTAGAGCTATTACCCTATTTGCGTGTTCTAATATCCAAATATGAGTTGAACTTAAGGTGAATTTAAGGARGGATTCGGGTTTGCGAATAAAAAAAGAACTTATTTTTTAGTTAAAATGCATTTTTTGTTGAACTTAAGATTAACTTAAATGCATTTAAACGATAATTAAATCAATAATAAGTTTTTTCCGTTTCGTTTTAATCAATAATGATAGTTATTGATTAAAAGATAAAACAATAATCTTATTCAGGAATTAGTTATTACATTATTATTGCTTTAAGATTTACATAGAAGAAGTTAGCAGTTAATATAGAATCAATAATGAGATAAGAACAATGTTATTAGAATCTACGTTAATAATCCTATGGTACGTTTCACTTCAAAATCAATTGCATGATTCTTGTATTATATTAATTATTAATTGACATATGGAGGTGTAGTTATGTCTGAAAAATTGTACTTACCAAAAGAAGTGGTAAATATACTGGGTATCTCTGGAGATTTGCTTCGTAAATGGTGCGAAGAATTCAATATTATTACAGAGTGGACAGGCACTGATTATGGAAAAGGTCATAGAAGGTTTACAAAAGAGAATCTAGAGACACTTAACAGTATAAAGAAGAAAATTCATGAGCAAGGTTGGTCCTGGGATCAAGTGAAACAATGGCGTAATGGTGAAGAAATGACTATTAATGACCACGTAGAACGGTCTATTTTAGAAAAGAAGATAGATCACCTAATTGAAGGTCAGAACCAACAAATAGAATTTAACAGGATTCTTTCAGAAAAATTGGAGCTTCTAACAAAGGAACTTATTTCTACTCAAAAAGAGTTAGCTATTGCAAATAAAGAAATTGCAGCAACAAAGCAGCAAATGATTGAAGTAAAAACAGAAAATAAAGACTTAGAAGCATACATAGAAAACAGCCTAAAAAAACGTGATAAAATTCTTCTTGAAAACATTAGAAAAACTCAAGAAACGCTAAAAGATAATTCAGCTGAACAGGAGTTAAATCAAAGCAAACAGAATTTTGAAGAACTGATAAATACTAATCTAAAAGAGTTATTAAAACAAAGAGATGAAGACCTTTTAAATGCATTTACTCATACTCAAAAAGAGTTGATTAAAGAACAAAATCAAAAGAAGACATTATGGCAAAAGCTATTCTCAAACTAGGAAAAATCATTCCTAGTTTTTTATTTTGTTAACTAACAAATAATAAAAAACAATAATATCTTTATTTAATTATTTATCAATTTCATAAAAATATCTAAATCGGAATTTACTTATGATTGCTTTAATTATCATTTTAAGATTAATTTTATGTTCAACTGAATTTTATTGCTTAATTATAACAAACATGCTGTTAAATTATTGAAAACATCAACGTGCAAAAAATCAATAATTTAAAAGATAATTCATTTATTCTTTTACAAACACAACTTTAAAATGTTTTAAGTTTAATAAAACCGGAAATGAATTATTATTGTTTTATTTCCGAGTTTATAGATTTGTAATTCCCTAAATAAAACAGGAATTCAAAAATAGATTTTTATTTAACAAAAGATTTAATCCTCTAAAAATAAAACTCTAACATTTATCAATGCTACAATTAGCTCATCTGGCACCATGACGACTTTGTTATATCTAAATTATTGACTCAAATCCAACACTTTAAAATTAAGATAGCACTATTTAATGATTTATTAGATTAATCTCTTTAGATAGTTTATGTTTATATAGCTAAATGCATCGCTGAATCAGGAAAAACCATCACGATGAGGGGAGAGGCCAAATATTTAATCTATGACGTTAGTAAATAGCTAAACATGATAATATACCCTCAATTGAGAATACCGATTACTATAGTAACAATAGCATTACAAGATATAATATCTCGTTCTCTTATTAATTGAAGGTTTTAACGTATATACCTAGAATAGTTCTCTTGATAAGAGGAGGTGATCATATGTTGAGAGTCATAACCGCAGAAGCAGCATATACCACCGAAGAATTAGCTGATATACTTGGTTTGCCCATAGCAACTATACGAAAATACAACTTCCATTTTGCCAAAATTGGTGTGCAATTCACTAAAAAAAACGGTAGATTAGCTTATACGAACGACGACGTTACCATCTTTCATGAACTAAAAAGAATTTATGCTCATCCCGAGATGACCTTAGAAAAAGCCGTTATAACCGTTGCAAAAAAATTCAACCTAGTACCAGACACTCCACCAAACATTTCAACTGAAAAGCAAACCCTTAGCTTAGAATCATGTGAGGTACAAATGAAAGAGATACAAAGCTATATCGATGCCAAGTTTGAGGAACGCGAACGTCAATTAATCTCAATGGCTCGTGAAATTCGAGCGTTAAAAAAAGCACAACAACAAAAGAAGAGTTTTTATAAGTGGTTAAAAACCTTTTTTGAAAAATGATTTGCTAGAATGGTGGTATCTCGTTATCTAATATTCACACAAAAAAACCTTTTCCCTCTAGGTAAAGGTTTTTTGTGTGAAGTCTAATTTCAAAGAATACCGGTAACAAAGACCGCCCAATATGTATCAGTGTATAAGGCGGTCTTAACTGTATTCATGCTATATGATTATGACCAAAATATCGACATTATTCCAACTCTGCATAAGCAATATTTATATACTGTTTATTTTATAGTTTATTATATGTTGTAAATTAAGCTTTTTGCCTGTTTTTTTATACAAAAATGTATAGTTTTTTTAGAATGCGTCCATCCTTTATAAAAAGGAGTGTGTTAGTATGCCTAAAATCACTAAAAAAAGTAAGTTAGGAAAATACCTAATGGGCAAGGGCTATACTCAAACCAAATTAGTTAAAGCAACTAATTTAAATAGACATACAGTTAGTAAAATTTATAATGACTCAAATTATATTCCATCTGGCTCAACCATAAAAAAAGTGATGAATATCTTAAAAAAACTTGACTCGAAGGCGAAAGTAGAAGACTTTTTTAACTTATAAGCCCTATCATAGGCAAATAGGGCTTATTTATTGCATTAAGGATAAAAAAACTTATAAAAGGTTACTAGCAATCTATATATAGAAGAAAATGAGCGTACTACTTCAAGTTTTGATAAAAACGGTAGATTGGAAATTCCATTATTTCTTCTTTTTCCTCACCAGGAAGAGTAGCAAATATTCTCTTGGCTTTTGTCTTATTTTCCAACAAAACTTCACATGCAAAACATATTGTTTGCTCTTTATTAGTTTCTGCTCTTGCTTGTATGTTATAAAGATCATTTCGTTCATCTTCTGATAATTCATGGCCCTGCTTGAGTTTAATGAGATAAATATTAACCTTTGCAATTTCATCTTCAGAATACTTAGCTAAGTATCGTTGGTTTAGATCAAGAGCAAGCTCTAAATAATTTTCATCGAGGGTTTTATCATAAAAGTCTATATACTCTAAAGAACTAGTAATTGTTAAGTCAGCTTGTATATCATGATGTTCATCGGCAAAAGATAATTTTACTATGTCAAAATCAAAGTTTGTATCTTTCACCATTTCTTCAATTTTTCGAGAAGCGAAAATGCTTACTTTTTGGTCATAATTTTCCCGATTATCAGATAACATAACAGGTTCAACAGTATCCTGCCCGTGATTACTAGCTACATCTGTTATAGACGAATATCTACCCGTTATTTTTAACGCTTCTTCACTATAAAGGTTAAGG
>NZ_JBFULJ010000349.1:0-3826 GCF_056400385.1 Priestia sp. P5_B4 | reverse complement strand
TCCCTCCCTGCTTCTGAGGTTTTATAAATTGAACTATGATAAATGTATGCAGCCTGCTTAGCTTGTACTACGTAATTTTTATTTTTTTCTAAATCCGTTTGTATACCTGCGAAAAACCAGCGCATGTTAACTGTAAATACTATACAGAAGGATGAGAGGCATGAATTCATACACTCATATTAAAGAAGCACTACAATTAGCTGAACAAGCTGTTTATCAAGGACAGATGAATTTGAATGGAGCTAATTTTCAAAATGCTCAAATGCATTTGAACATCGTTCAGCAGCAAATTAATGAACAAAAAGAAGCAACGTCTGACGATAAAGAATTAAGACGAATAGAAGAGCATTTAAGACATTTACGCGAAGCCCAGCAGGCTATTCAGCAAAATTTTTAATGAAAGTTAAAAATAGCTCTTTCTTACTTTTATAAGAAAAAACTAAAAAAGCTCTACGAACTCAGTGAGTTCGTAGAGCTTTTGATCTTCATCTGCAACTTTTAAGACCTGGGTAAAGATTAGAGTTATTTCTTTATTCTTATACATACTTTCCGTAATCCGGACGGGCAATTTTATCAAAGTTTTTAACAAGCTTCAATAAATTAGTTGAAAGCCATTCTCCGGAAACCGGTTTTCCATGTCCGGTCACCGCCACAGACGGATGAAGTGACTGAAGCACTTCAACTGATCTTTTGGCAGATGCCCAGTCCGTAGTTAAATAACGAGGAGGACCGCTAATCTCCAATTCTTGCTCTAGTACATCCAGTAAATATTCTTGCTTAGTGGTAACAAAAGCATCTCCTGCGATAAGTGCAAGATCCTGCTTTCTAAAAAGAGAAATATGTCCTGGAGAATGGCCCGGGGTGTGAATCCATTCCCATTCCGGCATATGAGGTACAGAGCCGTCGGCTGGTAAAGCTTGCACATGAGAGCCTAAATCAATGGCTTCCGTTGGAAATAGCGGAGAAAGCTTTGCCACGAGTCCGCCTTCCACTGTGCCATCTGGTGTAGGATAATTTTTTTCACCCGTCACATATGGAAGTTCAAGTGGATGTGCATATACCGGTATGTTCCACTTCTCCACTAGTTCAATAATAGATCCAATATGATCAAAATGTGCATGTGTCAGAATAATTGCTTTTGGTGTTTTTTCTTTTCCAAACCTTTCTTCTGCCTCTTTGATAATCATAGAAGCCGAATTAGGCATTCCCGCATCCACAAGTACAAAACTATTTTCTTTGTCTGGATTTCCTATAAAACATATGTTAACAATCTGCGTAGTGTAGCTGTAGATATCCGGTGCCACTTCGACTCCTTTTCCACTGGCTATAGAGCTCATGGGAATGAAACTTTCCGTTGATGAACTTCCGTGCATCTCTCTATTCAATTTATAATTCCCTCCTTTAACGTGTCACTTCATATATGTGATACACGTTTATGCTATCCACCTTTGCTTTGGTTATTCTTTTTTAACTGGCTCTATTTTAGGTATCCATAAAAAAAGAAAGGAGAAAAACTCCTTTCTTTTTTTACACCAATTATACTTTTGCCGGAACTTTAACGCCCATGATTGCTTTTGGCTCTAGATATTCTTCAATACCAAATGCTCCCCACTCGCGTCCAATACCAGATTGCTTAAATCCACCGAATGGTGCAGCTCTGTCTTGCTCRGCATCGTTGACGATAATTTGACCAGCTCTAATATTTTTAGCAACATAGTCAAGTGTTTCTTGGTCTTTTCCGACCGCATAGCCTGCAAGTCCATAAATTGTATCATTCGCAATTTCAAGAGCTTGCTCTAAATCCTCATACGTAATAATAGTTGTTACAGGTCCAAAGATTTCTTCTTGTGCAATAACCATATCATTTGAAACGTCGGTAAAGACTGTCGGTTTAACAAAGTATCCTGTCTCTAAGCCGTCTGGTTTACCCGTTCCGCCAGTAAGAAGTGTTGCACCTTCGTCCATTCCTTTTTTAATATAATCCTGTACGCGATCCCACTGTTTTTCTGCTACGAGCGGTCCAGTTACGTTGTCTTTATTTAATGGGTCACCAACTGGGAATGATGGTAGAACCTTCTTCACTGCTTCTTCAAATTTTTCTTTCATAGAGGCAGGAATGATAATGCGCGTTGCTGCCGTACATACTTGCCCTGTATTCATTGCAATGTGTGAAACTGCTATTTTAGCCGCTTCTTCTACATCTGCATCCTCTAATACAACTAGCGGCGATTTCCCGCCTAGCTCAAGCGCTACTTTTTTGATTGTTTTAGCCGCGTTTTGCATAATTTTCTCGCCTACAGCACCTGATCCTGTAAATGATACAAAATCAATGTCCGGGTGAGAACTAATAMCGTCACCGATTGTGCTTCCTGTTCCGTTTACAAGGTTAAAGGCACCTTTTGGTACACCAGCTTCATCAATGATCTCTGCTAATATCATCGCTGCATACGGTGTAAGTTCTGATGGTTTTAATACCATTGGACTTCCTGCTGCGATAGCTCCTGCAATTTTAGTAGAGGTCTGATTTGTTGGGAAGTTCCATGGTGTAATAAGTCCGCTTACTCCAATAGACTCTTTCACGACCTTGTAGCTTCCATGATCTTTTTCAAATGTGTAATCTTCAAGTGCATTAGCTGCTTCTTTAAAGTGGCTAAGTCCCATTTCATAGTGAACTTCTTCTGAAATCTTTAAAGGAGCGCCAAGCTCTTCAGTCATAACTTCAATAAGCTCCTGTTTACGCTTTTCATATCCTTTTGCAATATTGCGAAGCATTTTAATTCGCTCTTCTTTTGTTGTTCTTGAAAATGTGGGAAGAGCTGCTTTAGCTGCTGCCACGGCTTTATCTAGATCTTCTTTTGTACCTAAGCTAATTTTACCAATTGATTTTTCAGTAGCAGGATTGATCACATCTGACGTTTCGTTTCCTGTTGATTCAATCCATTCGCCGTTAATAAAGTGTTTTAAATTTGTACGCATTGATTTGATCTCTCCTTTTAGTTTGTTAATTGTTGAACTATGTCATCTAGTTTTTATCTACCCGCCTGTCTGCTTCTCAAACACCGCTTCTATTATTTTTTGTTTCCTTCACTGCCTTACCTCTTTTCCAATCGGCGTTTCGCAGCTGACATTATTTTTCCTCATCGCTTACGCTTCTGCGTGATCTCACTAAATGAAACCTACGTTCACCATAACCACAAAAAAATCCGAACGAGTTTGATTCTCCATCAAGAATCTCGGTTCCTCGTTCGGATCTTCCTTCAACTAAAACACTTTTGTTCCCCTTCTTTTTGTATTAACGTACTTCTTGTAAACGATGTACCGCTCTGCTTTCAATTAACGGTTCTGTTTGCTGTCTGTATTGTTGATAGTGAGGTGTTTCAATGTGAGCTTCAACATCTTCTTGGCTTTTCCATTTCTCATAAAAAACAAATGTGCCTGCTTTGTCTGTATCCTGGTGGAGAGTGTATTGAATACATCCTTTTTCTTCTCTTGATGGTTTAATAACTTTTACTAACTCTGATCGAAGCTCTTCTTCTTTTCCTGGCTTGGCTTGCAAAATGGCGTTAATAATAATTTCTGACATCGTTTTTCCTCATTTCTTTAAAAATATTCTCCATAAAAAGCTTCCCTCTTTTTGAATTTATTACACTGACCATCATATTTTTTGTATGATGATTGATTTCTCTAGTTCAAGACGGCACAACATACATGTTATCCACATCGGTCTTTCTTGATGCTGTTCATAAAAAAGCCTGTAGGCTATAAGCCTACAGGCTTTTTTACATCTTATTTCAATAAGTGTTTCACGACTGCTTTAGCTACACTG
>NZ_JBFULJ010000348.1:0-3831 GCF_056400385.1 Priestia sp. P5_B4 | reverse complement strand
ACAATACTTCTTTAAAGAAATAAAGAGTATTTCTTATATATGTTTGAATTATTCCCGTATTTTCTTAAATAAAACGTAGAATTAAAAGAAAACATATAAACAGTATGTCAATTATGTGTCACATATTTCGTCGCTTTACAAGTTCGTATATAATAGGAATAAACCGACCAGTATGCTGATGTAGGTAAATAGGTCAGGCACAAAAGGAGAACGTAGACTAATGGGTGTTTCAGAAGTAACATCAGGAATTATTATTACCACTGCTGTAATTGCTATTGTGATTATTACAGTCGGTGTTTTGGCTACAATGATTGCGATTGCGAAGAAAGCAAATAAAAAGTAAGTATGTRGAGGAGAGTTAGTATAATAACTAATTCTCTTTTTTTTGAAAAAAACCTATCGCTATTTTTATAATAAAAATGCATAAATAACGCGTGCATTATTCATAGAAAAAAGCAGGAAATTTACGTTTTGAAGCTAATAGATACATAAGGCAAACTGCGCACTTTCATTATAAAAATAATGGAAGGGGTTCTAACAGACTTCAAGTGATATCGCCTATTTTATGTCATAATGAATGATATTCATTAACACAGCATCTTAGACGCACTTTATAACCAAATAATGAGGAGAGTGGTTGAGTTGCAACGACAAAAAGTAGCAGTGAATGGAGAAAGGTTAAAAAATACGCTTGAACGATTTGCCGATTATGGACGAACACCTAATAACGGTGTAACCCGCTTAGCGCTGTCAGAAGAAGATCGCCTAGCACGAGATTATTTTTGTTCATGCTGCCGTGACCTTGGAATGGATATTAAAATCGATGACCTTGGATGTATTTACGCCACGCTTGAAGGACTAGAAGATAAGCCGCCTGTTGTAATTGGCTCACACATTGACAGCGTAAAAAAAGGCGGAAGGTTTGATGGAATCCTCGGTGTAGTTGCAGGGTTAGAGTTAGTAAGGACGCTGGTTGAACATAATATTAAGCCGAAGGTGCCGATTATGATTGTTAACTTTACGAATGAAGAAGGAGCGCGTTTTGAGCCTTCTATGATGGCTTCAGGTATTTTATCGGGCAAGTTTCAAAAAGACGTTATGATGAAGAAGACAGATGTTGACGGCGTGACGTTTAAGCAAGCCCTTCAATCATGCGGATATGAAGGCGATACGAGTAACCGTCTTACTGAAGCATCGGCATTTGTAGAATTACATATTGAGCAAGGGCCTATTCTAGAACGAGAAGCCAAATCAATCGGTGTAGTCGAGTGCGTGCTCGGAATGGTATGCTATGAAATTGAAGTTACCGGGGAGTCAGATCACGCCGGGACGACGCCGATGGACATGCGGAAAGACGCGCTTTTTGCAACCAATAATTTAATTGCTGAAGCTCGTCATGAGCTCGGCAGATTAGATTCAAATTTAGTCTATACAATGGGTCGTATGAACGTACTGCCTAATATTCATACCATTATTCCAAATAAAGTTATTTTTTCGCTTGAAGCGAGACATACGGATGAAGATGTCATTGCATCTGTGGAAAAAATTATTCAATCACTGCCTGATCAAGCGGAGCTGTTAGAAGGCTGCGAAGTGCGGGTGACCAAGCTTTGGGGTCGCGATACCGTGTGGTTTGATAAAACGGTTTGCGATGAAGTGGAAGAGTCGGTTCGTTCCCTTGGCTATTCCTACAAGCGAATGGTAAGCGGAGCTGGACATGACGCACAGTTTTTAGCTAGCTATATTCCGACGGCTATGATTTTTATACCGAGCGTAAACGGAAAAAGTCATTGTGAGGAAGAGTTCACTCCTTGGGAAGAATGTGAAAAAGGTGTAAACGTACTTTTAGAGACGGTGATTAAGTTAGCTCAGAAGTAATGAGATAAAAGAGTAAACCTGCGGAGGTTTGCTCTTTTTTAGTTCTTAGAAAGACTGCGAACTATCGCATTGAACTTTTGGTTTATTATGGCTACAATAAATGAGAAGCATCCGGATGGATGTGAAAAAAGGATGTGAAAAAAAGTGAGGTCTTCTCACTTACAGAAATGAAAATTACTATTATTATTGCAGATGATAATTCATTTATTCGAGAAGGAATGAAAATTATATTAAATACATACGAGGAATTCGACGTTGTTGCTACTTTAAAAGATGGTCAGGAAGCCGTTCAATATTGCAAGAATCATTCCGTTGATATTGCATTGTTAGATGTAAGAATGCCTGTTATGGACGGTGTAGAGGCTACAAAGCTTATTTCAGAGTCAACGAAAGCAAAGCCGCTTATTTTAACTACGTTTGATGACGATGAATATATTATTGATGCCGTAAAAAACGGAGCTAAAGGCTACTTGTTAAAAAATACAGAGCCAGAGCGCATTCGAGACGCAATCAAAAGCGTGTTCAACGGACATACGGTTCTTCAAGATGTTGTGCTTGATAAAATTAAATCAAGTTTAAACGCTGCAACTGAGCGCGAGTCAAAAGCGGATATGACACAGTTTACAGAGCGTGAAACGAGCATTATGACGCTGATTGCCAAGGGGCTTTCAAATAAAGAAATTTCTAAAACACTTTTTATTTCAGAAGGTACCGTAGCAAACTATATTAGTTCGATTTTAAGTAAGACGGGACTTGAGCACCGTACTCAAATTGCTATTTACTATTTAACCGGTAAAGGGAAGTAGGGCTATGGAAGTCGGATTAATGATGACTAAGCTCATCCTTATACTGTTTTTGGCTATTACGTACATTCAGTTTAATTATGTACACTCGATTTCAGCTATTGTGTTAGCACTGCTTCTTTACAGCTGTGTTAATATTGCAGCGTCCATTGTGAAAAAGAGCGCGTTCAAGCGCATGTTTATTGTTAGTTCAATTGTCCTTATTCTATATTGTGCGTATAAACTTCATCCTTTGTTTTTTCTTCTTTTGCCGCTAAACCTTTGTGAGCTTATTGGAGAATCAGTCGTGAAAAAATGGATGGTGCTGCTGCTTGTTTTGCTTCCAATGCTGCTTGTTCCCTCTGACATTAGCGTGCTGTATGTGTTAGTCGCTGCGTTTACTTTCTTTATTTATACAGGAGCAGCTCTCTATCAAAAGAGGACAATCAATTATGAACAAAAGCTCGATGAAATGAGAGTAAGTATGCAAAAGCTGCAAAAGCACGTGAATGAAAATAAAGAGTATGTGAGACAGTCTCAATATGCTTCAAAATTAGAAGAGCGAAATCGATTATCGCAGGAAATTCACGATAAGATTGGTCATTCAATGACAGGAGCGCTTATTCAAATGGAGGCAGCAAAGCATGTAATGAAGCAAGATGAAGAAAAAGCGCTGTCTCTTCTTCAAAATGCAATTACAATTTCGAAAGAAGGCATTGAAGAAATCAGGTTAACGTTAAAAAGTATAAAGCCTCCCGCTGAGCAAATAGGAATCAGCAGGCTTAAATTATTTATTGGTGAATTTGAGGCTAAACATAGTATCGCAATGCCTCTTGTATACAAAGGTAATTTGGATCTTATCACCCCTCTTCAGTGGAAAATTATCCATGAAAATATAACGGAAGCTATTACGAATGCCTTAAAATATGCAGAAGCAACGATGATTGCCATTGAGCTTCATGTACTAAATAAAATGGTTAAAGTAGAAGTCAAAGACAATGGAAAAGGGGCTCACTTGTTTCAAAAAGGCCTTGGCATTGCAGGAATGGAAGAGCGAGCTGCTTCCATTAACGGAACGGTGATCGTTGACGGGGCAAACGGGTTTTCTGTTACCACGCTGCTGCCGATAGGTGAGAAACTTCATACATAAATAATGAGATTTCTCATGGAG